>JAJZOC010000063.1 GCA_021852095.1 bacterium
CATAGTTTTTTACTTCATTTACGTCTTTATCTGTTTGATAATCTCGTTTTTCACACACCAAAGTTATTTTATGTCTTTTGGAAAGTTCTTTAATAATATTAAAAAGCCTAATATGTCCGCCTGAAAAAAGAGGATAAGGCAAATAAGACGAAACAAGAAGTATCTTCATGGTCTTTCTCTCAAATTAAAAAGTATATAGTCTTTAGTACTCGCAACAATTTTATACGTTTTTCCAAGTTGATAATCCTTTTTTCCAGGATTAACCAAAACAAGATAATCTGCTCCCATTTTTATCATTTGGGGCAATGGCTTTTCAAAACTGGCCCAGCCTTGTCTTTTTGTTTGATACAGAAAAGAAGTATCTCCGCCATAAGGCGCGATAATCTTAGCATTCGCAGGAGTAAGTTTATTTACGGCCATTCCGGCAACAACTATAGAAGGATTATTAATATTAAAATAAGCCCTAACAAAATACCATCCGAAAGCAAACATAAAAAGCAAACAAATAACGAAAATAAAATAGCAGATAATTCTATTAAAATATTTACCAGCAAATACCAAAAGAAATTCTGATCCAAAAGCAAGAAATATAACAATGGCGGGAATTATCAATATTTGGTAATAGTCATGCTGAACATTTCCCCGAGCGATCACAAAAAGATACAGAATAGCGGAGAGAAGGAAAGACCAAAAAAACAAATTGTTTTTGTTGCCTTGAACTTTCACGCCTCGCGTCGATTCGGGCGAAACGGATTTCGGCATCCCTACCTTACCGACAGACGGACTAGGAGATCCTAAAATAAATTCAGGATGGCGTGCGTCCAATGATAAAATTCCCAAAACAAAGAGTGGCAGACCCCAGAAGCCCAAGATAAGTCTTGCGATTCTATCCGCAAATAGCCAGTAGAAAAATGCACCTTTAAACCTTATATTGCCGCCGTTAAAAAGCCAAGCAGAAGCCGGAATTCCTTCTGGATATTTAAGCATCCACAACCGCCAAAAAATAAGAGGAAGGGTTGAAAGAATAAGGAATAACCATAATTGCCACTTTTTCAAAAAACCAAAACCAAAACGTTCCCACGCTAAATAAATAACAGGGAGAGTAAAAAAGAGTGCGTAGGGTTTTAAAAGAAGCGCCAGAGCAGTAAATACCAATGCCAAAAGAAATTGAAAATTGAAAATTGTCCAGCCAAGCTGGATCCCGCTTCGCGGGAAAAATTGAAAATTTTTGGTAAGCCACTTATCAAAAAAATATGTCGAGGCAAGACTTGCCGTTACCATTGATTCATCCGGCAAAATAGTTCGTCCGTAATAAATACTGTAAGGTATAAAAGCAAAAAATAATGCTCCTAAGATACCAGCAGTAGCACTTCTTCTCTTTCTAAGCAAAAGGTAAATAAAAATTATAGAGAAGCAGGAGGAAAAAATTGTTACAAGCCTTCCCCACTCTTCTATATTAAAATGCCCAAACAGCTTATACAAAAAAGCCGTTGCAAAATTATATATAGGAAATTCTACAAATCTATATCCTTTGGGATTATCAAGTCCCGAGGCAACGTTTGATATATCTTCGAACTTGGGATGCAGCAAATCAAACCCGTACTTTGCAAAGTTTCTTGATACTGCAGACGTGTCTGCCTGACGCCATGAGTGCCAATCCGCAACAGGACCGTTAAAACGGTAAAGCCTAACAATAAATGCTCCCAAAATAATAAATAAAAGTAAACAGATCTCTAACTTTTTCATAATTACTGTACCCTTAATAAATTTCCTGCCTTATCAAACTTAAAAAGATAGGTTGTTTCCGAGGCAGTTAATCCCTTAAGACTCTGCACTTCATGTATATGAATAGGAATATTCCTATAGATAAACCATAGACCGTCTTTAAGCCCAACCGGAAAAACCCAAGCATTACCTTTTCTGATCGGCACATTGGCTATATATATATTGGAGTTCCTAGGCATATTTGCATAATATACTCTAAAAACAGAAAGAGCTCTATGTGTTATTTCTCCGGCATGATTCCATTCGGTATTTTCTAAAGAAAGCCTGGAAAAATTCCATAAGCTCCAGAAAATAACGACAAGAATAAAAAGACTATAATAATAAACATTCCCTTTTTTACCAACAAACTTCTTGATAAATGCATCAATAGCATAAATTGCCAGAAATACAAAACCAACGGATGATAAATAACCGTATCTCTCAGAGATATTACCCAATCCTAAAAACGGCAAAAGAGCTATAAATGAAAACAAGAGACAAAAAGCAACCACTGAAAATTGCTCTTTTTCAACAAGGAAGTTTATTCTCTTTTTATTAAGAAAGATTAATAAGGCACATATAATTATGGCTAAAACCAAAATTACTAAAATAATCAGTGAATGGGCTTTTAACATAAGACGAGCGAGGGTATAAAAAGGCAGGGCTTTTTCGCCAACTGTAAAAAGCGCAAAGTAACCTATTAAGTTACCGGCAGTATTTGGTATAAGATGCAAAAGATTATAACCATAGTTTCCGCTGGGCCAGACAGCATGGGCAAAAAATCTTGCGCCCAAATATAAAGGCAGTAAAATAATGAAAGGAATGTATGAAAAAACAAGCCTCTTCGGTTTTTTTTGTCTTAGCAGAATAAAATCGATACTCAAAAGTAAAAGAGGAAAAACCAATGCCCCTTCATAAGACAAAAGAGCAAACATTTCAAGTAAAATTGCCAAAAAGTACGCCACCACAGATCCTTTCAATCTATGTATGATCATAAAAACTAACGCGTAGAGAATAAAAAGCGTAGAAAGCGTAATAGATATCGTAGATATCCAAAATATATTTTCCCCAGATGAAGGCAATAGCAAGAATATAAGCGAAGACAAAAACGCAGGAAGTTTTCGGTTAAATACTTTAAGTCCCAAAATATAAACTCCTAATCCAACAATAGAATGCAGAAAAATAATAAATAAATGATAACCTTGAGGCTGAAAAGAAAAAAAAGTATACAAGAAAAACATTATTGTCTTATCTATTGGCCTGTAGAAAAAACCCTGGGAAGAAGTAAAATACAGCTTTATGGAATGAAGAGTAGAAGAAGCTGCCCAATGCAACCAGGTAAAATCATCTGCCACAAAAAAATTATTAATACTTGACGCGAATACAGTCAGAACAATTACGAATATATAACAAGCGAGCATTACATGTGAGGTAAAAAAATTCTTAAGATTAACCAAATATCCAATTTTATCTCTATTGTAGAGCAAAATAATAGCTACCCCAAGACCCAAAAGAATCCAAAGTGTCTCGGCTAACTTAGATGCTTCAAAAACATCGATAAGTGAGGCATTCAAAAATATTCCAATCATTCCTCCTGAAATCCCGAACAAATATGCTTTGTTTATTTCTGAATCAACTTTACCAATTCCTTCTTTTAATAAAATTCCAAACATTAAAAATATGAAAAGGAAAGAAAGAAGACCCAGAAATCCGGATTCACCTAGAGCTCTAAGATAATCGTTATCCGTAGCAAGTGTTATAGACGAAAACCCACTACCCAAAGGCGGATTTCTTAAAAAGGCATTTAAAGCATTAGGCCATTCTTCCTGAAATCTGGTCGTAAAAGAAATATCATACACCAAAGCCTTATGAACAAGAAAGGCTCCGGATATTGTAGATATTTCTACTCCTCCGTCTGAAAGCTTTAGTTTTTTTGCTTCAGTGACAGATATAGATGTTTTAACAACGGCTGTATTTGTCGCAACAAGAGAAGTTGCCTGAGGTAAAGAGATAAATCCTGATCCTTTGGGCAAATTTTGAGTAGGAACATTACCAACCACAACAGGGTTTTTTGCTATCTTATTACGAAGAGAAGGAGGCAAAGATGATTCCGCTTCTCCAACCACCTGTCCCTGACTGTTTGTTACAATAGAAGTAAATCTTACAGTTTCTAGCAATCTTTTTGCCGTTGAACCGTTAAAGATCATAAGGAGACAAAAAGCGATAATAATCCAAAGAGGAATAAATCGTTTCTTTTTATACAAAACCAATGCGACGGACAAACTTGCTAAACAGGCTACAAACGAAACACGGGAAGCGGTAAAAATAAGAAGCATCATAGAAGAAACGCTTAAGACAAATAAACCTATTCTGATAAAAAATCGTTTGACGGCAAAAAAAGTGGTAATCAATATAGGAATAACCAAAACTAAATACGCTCCCAAATCGTACTGACCGGCGAAAGTTGAAGGTATACGTGCACCTGATGGAAGACATAATGGTATACCTTTAGCAAATTGTTCATTGCCTGTTTGAAATGACGGAAAACAGAAAGAATATTTTTCAAAAAAAGAGGGGAATAAATGCCAAAAATATAAATAGAACCTTTGACCAAATCCATACAAACAAATACCTGAAATAGTTATTGTTAAAACAACAAGATAACTTTTAAGATCCTTTGAATTTTTTATAGTAGACATGGCAACAAAAAAAAGAATCATATATTCAATTCTTCTAAGATATGAAAGTGCGGCAATTTTTGGGAAAAAGTTAGCCAAATGAGGTCCTATGAAAATAAGAGAAAAAACCAAAGAACACAATCCCACAAACCAGTAGATGAAGATAGGGATTCCAAGAGTAAAATTCAGTTTTACTTTTTTCCTTAAAAGCTGAATCAACCAAACAAGAACCGTAAATGCGATAAAAAAGTCTTCCAAACGTATATATACCCACGTATGTGATATACCTATACTTGGCAGCTTAGGATAAAGAGGTATGAAGATGATTAAAAAACTGATTAAAATTTTAAGAATATTATTCTCTACAGTATGAAAAAGACTTTTCATAAGTTTTATTGCCCAATGATGCCAGAACGCCGGCTTTACATGCAAGCATTAATTTTGCCGCCTGATATTGCCAAAACGGCATCTGTTTTCTATAAAAATATAAAATACCCTTATAGATATTCATTATAGCAAATTTTCTATTACTGCTCCCTAGCATTTTATGGAAGAGTCTTATATCCGGATAAAAATATATTTCGAATCCCAGCTTTTTTACCCTAAAACAAAGCTCCATATCTTCAATATACATAAAGAAATATTCATCAAAGCCATTCAGTTTTTCAAATAATTCTTTCCGAATCATCATACAGGCTCCGCTTACCCAATCTACGCTCTCTTTTTTTATCGCCTCTTTTCTGACCAATCCCAGTCTTTCGCCTCCCAATAGCATAATAAAAAGATTCCAAAGATTATAAAAATTTCCTCCGGAGGCCTGACTCGTGCCGTCGGGATTAAGAAGTTTCCCGCCCAGAACTCCGATATTCTTATTTTTCTCCAAAAATTCAATCATCTGTAAAAAACCCTTGTCGGAAGCTTGTGTATCTGAGTTTAAAAAAAGAAGATATTTTCCTTGAGCGTTTTTTGCTCCAAGATTACAACCCTTCGCAAAACCCACATTCTTTTTATTTTGAATAATTTTAAATCTTTTGCGTCCATTGAAAATTGTAAATTGTAAATTTAAAATTGCCGACAACGAATTGTCGGTGGATGCATTGTCAACAATAATAACCTCCAATGTTTTATCATCAATCTCTTTTTTATAATTGGCAAAGATAGACTTTATGCAGGCAGTTGTTATGTCTGCCGTATTGTAAGAAAGAATAATAATCGAAAGAATTGTATTCATTGTTCCATTGTTCAATTGCTCCATTGTTAATAACCGTTCTATTCCCAACAATGAAACAATGCAACAATCGAGCAATCGTTCTCACCGAAACCAAGCCGCTCTGCCCAATTTGTAATTAAAAACTTTTGTTTTTCTTTCTCCTATTTCCTTTGCGGGAACCCCGCCGACAATTTTGAAAGGCTCGACATTTTTAGTAACAACAGCTCCAGCTCCGACAACTGCTCCTTTTTTTATCGTAACTCCAGGAAGAATAATTGCGCGAGGCCCAATAAAAACATAGTCTTCAATTACAACCGGCGCTGCCACCGCATTAAAATCCGTACTATTAATATCATGCTCCGCATTATAAATCATTACGCTTGATGCAATATCAACGTGATCTTCAATAATAAGTTTGTCTCGTCCGTCCAAAACCGCTCCCTCCCCAACAATTGAATCCTTCCCGATTACAATATTCCCAGGATTATAAAATCGAGCGTTCATATGAATCGCTGATCCCTTGCCGATTTTCATCCCCGCCAATCTATAAAAAAATCTGCGGACATGGTGTGACGGAATATTGTCTCCGATAAAATGAAGCATCATTACTGCAAACTCCAAACAGATTGTTTTTATTCTTCTTCCTATCCTATTCATAGTTTACAAACTTTATAACATTATAACTTTACGAACTTTTGACTAGGTTTTCCAGTGTTTCCAGCGTCTCTTTCGCTGTTTTATCCCAAGAAAATTTCTTAACCTGTTCAAATCCTTTTTTAATCATAGTCTCTCTTAATTTTTTGTCGGAGAGTACTTTTTCCATAGTTTGAGCAATATCTTCCGGATTGTTAGGGTCAAAATACAAAGCGGCATCTCCACCCGCTTCCGGCAAACTGGAAACATTGCTTGTTACAACAGGACACCCGTTTTGCATCGCTTCCAAAATGGGCAAACCAAAACCTTCATACAGACTCGGAAGCACAAAACATTCTGCATTTTTATAAAATATGGGTAAATCCTCATCGGTTACATTATCTAGAAATTTAACTTTATCCTCAACTCCAAACTTTTTCGGCGAATTTATTATGTCTTCATACATCCAGCCCTTCTTGCCAAGAATGATTAATGATAAAGGATTAATGATTAATGAAGAACGCGAAAGGCGAGCAAATGCTTCAATAAGTCTTACTATATTTTTTCTAGGCTGAAGCGTCCCAACAAACAAAATATAGTCCTTTTTTATTCCATACTTTTTTTCTAATTCGTCCATACTTAATACTTGATACTTAATGCCTGATACTTGTTTTATTCCCGGATAGGTAACCGTTATTTTATCTTCCGAAACCCCATATTCTTTAATTATATCATCTTTAGAAGCCTTACTTATTGTAAAAATTCTTTTTGCTTTTTTAACCGAAAACTTTGTCCAAATTTTAAGCTGTCTTAAATCAGATTTTTGGAAAAGTTTCGGAAAATGGATATACGAAACATCCAAAATAGAAATAGCCGAATTTGAAGGCACAACAATCGGCAGGTAATGAGTCGGCGAAAAAAATACATCAGGCTTTGAACGTTTTAATAAAAATTCTAACGTCAGTCCGATAAGAGTCCACATTTTTTTCTGTTTTACTATCTTGTAATGCCAATTATCTCTCTCTTCGGGGAAATCTGATGATGGATCTTTCGGCAGATAAATAATATATTCATTCTGCTTATCAAGCTTATATAAATTAATTAATAATTTAAAACAATATTCTGCGCTTCCCACTCTTCGCGGCAAACCTGTTTCCTTATCGTATCCAAACCTAGGAATTACAGCTTCGTATCCGTTTATCCCAATCAGCATAAGTTTATAAAGTCTATAAAGTTATTAAAGTCATAAAGTCTTAATAAAACCGGACAGCAACCTAGAAATCTCTACAGATCTATTATAGAGATTGTCAAAATCTGTTTTAGAAATATATTGTAAATCTAATGCCAGATATAGCATAGACCTAAACTCACCCGCAGACCCTTTTGCGATAAAGAGAAAATGCTTAAGTTCTTTGTCTCCTCTTCTCTCAAAACCTTCAGCAATATTATTCATTATAGAAACTACCGCTCTTAGCAACTGATCCCTAAATGGAAAATCTCGATTATTTCTAAATAATTTATAACTAATCATGATCAATTCTTTGGCTTTTTGCCAAGCTATTATTTCCTCAAATGAATTTATTTTCATATTTTCCTGACTTTCGGCTTTTACCTTAGACTTTGCAGACTTTCGACTTTACGGACTTTACTGACTACTCTATTCCCGGATATATCACTCTCAATTTTTCTTTAGAAATTTTCAGAATATCTATCGCATCGCGTTTTGTTGAGTCCGAGATACAAAAAACCATATCCGATTCTTTAGCAACCCACTTTAATTTTCTTTTTTGTGTATCAATAATTTTTTTGGCAGTTTCGTTTGGATATTTATAAACAATTAAATCATACAAGATAGTTGCTTTTTTGGCTCTTTTTGTCGGCGGTTCTGTCCAGTCGGAAGTAACAAAAATATCCACATCCCCTATCAACCATTCAATCGGCAAAACATGCAGCTTATTCCACAAAAGATCTAGTATCGAAGGAGGTAACCTAAACGACTTGATTTTTACATTCTTATTCGCATTTTTGATCTTTGATATTTGATATTTAATATTTGATCTTAGCGATGAAAAAAACAAGATATATTCGTTTCTGTCATCTACCTTTAGCAACGCATCAATCCAATTAAAGAGGTAATTCGCTACTCCAGTATTCTCATAAGCAAGCTGGCTTATATCAATTCCTATTCTCATAAAAATCTTTTATCAAAGATAAAATAATTCCCAAAAGGAAAAAGCCGGCGGCATAATAGATTAAACGCTCCGCGGTAAAAAAAATCCAAAAAGCAAAAAGAGGGATTGATATTGCTAAAGACGTTAAACCTGCAACAACTGCAAAGCTAGGATTTCTTTTAAGAACTAAGAAGGCAAAGACAGCAAAAAAAACTATATCTTGTACTTTCATCTATTTCTTTCTATAATAATTACTCTATCCTAATATTTACATCCTAACATTTACATGGCTAAAACTCAACTTCCCTCAATCTTCTTTCCGAGATTA
>JAJZOC010000037.1 GCA_021852095.1 bacterium
CAAATAATTATTTTTGACTTATGAAAGAGCAAGTTTTAATTTTTATCTGGCAGTTCTTTTTATCAGAAGAAGAACTCAAGAAAAGAAAACAGAGTTTGATAACTCAAAAACTGGCTTATTATGTAAAAGCCACAAGCCCCGGAGGGATTTTACCTCCTACCTTTTGGGAAAAAATCAAGATTGCTGGCTTTTTAATTATAATGATAGGAATAAGTTTCCTCATCTCTATACTAATTGCTTTTTCCGCTGGTCACTAATTTATAATGTCAAGAATTCATATAAACTAGTGTCTCAAGGAATCTATGAACTGCACCTGGTTTTTGATTTTTACTTCTGATTTCAGTTTTCTTAATTCACCAACTGCTTGAGAAGATAATTCTTTGAGGGTTTGATCAGATTCTAAAACTTCATCATTTAAGAATATCAAGTGCATCTTGTTGAATCATAGGTCATCTCATTCCATATTTCTCTTTATATTTCTCAACCGCTTCAGATAACGGCGGGACATTATATTTTGCTCGCTCTCCATCAGTAATATTGGGATCAATTGGCTCTGCCAACTTCCATTCTCCATCTCCATTCCTTTGAAACTGCGTTCCATACTTCTGCGCTTTTCCAATTGAGAGTAAATACCGGTCTTCCGTTGCTGCAACCAGCCATTTTGCACTTTCATCACCAAGTTCAACTGCTTTTTCTGCAAATTCATGAGCCGAAAGATAGTCTGATGAGGTTTCACCATGTTGAAAAATGAGTGAGGCGTGGTGGCAATCCTCTGCTTTGGTTATTTGATCGAGCTGGTGAAAGAAGGCAACGACATCTCTTCGTTTTTTATCCCGTTTTTTGAGCCACGATAGGTCTTTTTTTGTGGCAGTATCCCAATTCTTGCTATATCTATCTTCTATATCTTCCTTGTAGAGGGTTTTTATTATTGACGATGTATTTTGAATACGAAAAGGCAATGTCATACTTACCCTTACCTTTCTTCTTGAGCAAATCGTTCTTGTGCTT
The DNA here is from genome assembly GCA_021852095.1 of bacterium. GTDB lineage: Bacteria > Patescibacteriota > Microgenomatia > Levybacterales > UBA12049 > JAMCTM01. The sequence continues at coordinate 1,009 of JAJZOC010000037.1, forward strand.
CCTTAATTATTTTATAAGCGTTTTTCTTTGAAAGCCAACCAGTCACTTTTGCCCATTTATCTTCTAGTCTTTTATATTCTTCAAAAAAATGAACTATCTCTTTTTTGTAATGCTCGTCAACATCAGTAATTTCTTGAATGTGTTTAAGTTTCGGATCTTTTTCAACTACTCCGACTATTTTGTAGTCGCGACCGGCATTATCCTCCATGTCCAACAAACCTACTACCCTAACTGAGACAACACAACCTGGGAAAAGCGGATCAGTAATAAGAACAAGTGTATCTAAATGATCCCCATCCTCGGCACGGGTTTCAGGAACAAACCCGTATTCAGTAGGATAAAAGACAGGTGAATGAAGCACTCTATCTAAGCGGATTTCATCGAGCTTTTCATCATATTCATATTTATGATGAGAGCCTCTTGGAATCTCTATAACTGTATTTATAATCTAATGTCTATAATCTCAATTTCTCTCGAAACTATAATAAAAATTGCTCGGTATTTTTTATCAATTCTGAAGGAATATATTTTTATTTCTTTAGGTTCTAATAATTCTGTATGCAAAGAAGGATGTTTGGGATTTTCTAGAAGAAGTACAATTTGTTTACTGAATTTTTTGGTTAATCCATGAAGTTTTAGATATTTTAATGAACGAGGACTAAGATTTTTTACCTTCATAGAAAGATGATTCTTTTAATCCTTTTATCATGCTGTTGATGAATTTTTTATTATATTTGCCGGTTTTCTCAAACCCATCTCTAATTTGATCTAGGGGACGAGGAATAAATTCTTCAAATTTCCAATCTTCCGACCCAAAGTACCTTCGAATCAAGCTCCTAATAAACTCCGAACGGGTAGCAAAACCCTGTTTCTTTGTTTCCTCATCAACTCTTTTAGCAATTTGTCCGGGAAGTGAAATAGTAACGGTAGACATATTAAGCATATTTAACAATATTTGTTAATTTTTGTCAAGAGTAAATTATGTGGTAAAATGGGTTTATGGAATTTAAACTTGTTTCGGATTTTAAGCCAACCGGAGATCAGCCGCAGGCAATTGATTTACTTTCAAAAAATCTTCTTCACAGCAAGAAATATCAAACCCTTTTGGGTGTTACCGGAAGCGGTAAGACTTTCACAATGGCAAATGTTATTACCAATGTTCAACGCCCAACCCTTGTTATCTCTCATAATAAAACCTTGGCCGCCCAGCTTTATCAGGAATTCAGGGATTTTTTCCCAAACAATGCCGTTTCTTACTTTGTTTCATATTATGATTATTATCAGCCCGAAGCCTATATTCCGCGAACAGACACATATATAGAAAAAGAGGCGGAGATTAACGAAGAAATAGATAAGCTGCGTCTTATGGCAACAACCAATCTTCTAACCAGAAAAGATGTTATTGTAGTCGCGTCTGTTTCCTGCATTTATAATTTGGGTTCTCCGGTTGAGTACGGCAGATTTATACTAGAATTACAGAAAAATCAGACAATAAATTCAAGAACCATCTTGGAAAGATTAACTGATTTGCAATACGAAAGAGATGAATACGGGGCAAAAAGAGGAACTTTTAGGGTAAGAGGAGAATCTATAGATTTATTCGAAAGCAACTCGGATTTTGGCTTAAGAATAGAGATCGAGAATAATACAATAAAAAAACTTTATATTTTTAACCCCCTGACAGGAGAAATAATTAAGGTTTTGGAAAAAACAGTAATTTATCCGGCGAAACATTATATGACAGACCCGAAATCCTACAAAGATGTTTTTCCTCAAATCCGTAAAGACCTAAAAGAAAGAACAGATTTATTAAAAAGCAAAGGAAAAATAGTAGAAGCGGCAAGGCTTAAGCAAAGAGTAAATTTTGATCTTGAAATGATACAAAAAATCGGCTACGTTAACGGTATAGAAAATTATTCAAGGTATTTTGACAACAGAAAACCAGGAGATCCTCCCTATTCTCTGCTCGATTATATGAATTATGCCGCAAAAGATTGGCTTTTAATTATTGACGAATCCCACATGACAATTCCTCAGATAAGAGGGATGTACAACGGAGACCGTGCCAGAAAAGAAACACTTATTGATTACGGTTTCAGACTTCCCTCTGCTCTTGACAACAGACCCTTGAGGTTTGATGAATTTATGAGACGGATCCACCAAACAATATTTGTTTCCGCAACCCCAGATGAATATGAATTGTCTTTAACACGTGAGTCCCACCTTCCAGGTGGTGTTGCGCCTGCGGCACACCTGGAAGGTGAATCTTTTGATGGAGTTGTCGAACAGCTTATACGTCCGACAGGGCTCGTGGATCCCAAGATCTCCATTAGAAAAACAGATGGACAGATCAATGATCTGATTTCGGAAATTCAAAAAAGAGTAGAAAAGAAAGAACGAGTACTTATTACAACGCTTACAAAAAGAATGGCCGAGGAATTATCAAATTACCTTGAAGAAAGGGGTATAAAAGTGTCATATCTTCATTCCGACATTCAAACTCTGGACAGGCAGGATGTGTTAGATAATTTAAGACAAGGAGAATACGATGTTATTGTTGGAATAAATCTTTTAAGAGAAGGCCTTGATCTGCCGGAAGTGTCTCTGGTTATAATCCTTGATGCCGATAAAGAAGGATTTTTACGAAGCAGAACGTCTTTAATTCAAACAATGGGCCGCGCCGCAAGACACAGCAACTCCCAAGTTATAATGTATGCCGACACCAAAACAAAATCAATGGATCTAGCGATAAAGGAGGTCGAAAGACGAAGAAAAATCCAGCTTAGCTACAACAAAAAACATCATATAACGCCTGTTAGTATTAAGAAGGAAATTCGGGCAAGACTGGTTGAAGAACAAAAGGAGGAGGAAAAAACAGTTAAGTTCCTAACGGATCTTGAAAATAAAGAAGTTATACTTCCGGATGAAAAAGAACTTTTAATAAAAAGCCTGCGGGCCGAAATGAAGCAGGCGGCTGGGGAACTGGACTTTGAAACCGCGGCAATTCTTCGAGATAGAATAAAAATATTGAAAGAACGGTAGCTAGAAAAAAATATAGTTTTCCCGCAGAAGTTGTTTATATTAAAATCCGTAAGAACGGATTTTGAGCAAATTTAATGCTTCTTTATATAACTCGTCTTTATCCGCTCCAATACGCTTTAAAGCTATTTCGTGAAACCCGCCCATCCCCATTAATGCAGTAAAAAGATGCAGAGGCGAAATTAAAGCTCTTTTATCTCTTAATTCAACCGCTTTTTTTGTCACTTCCCTAGCGGCCTCACCAAATCTTGCAGGAAACACTTCTTTATCCTTTGGCAAGAGCTTGATCGCTTCCTGATCTACTTTCTCTAAAGAAACGCCGTGTTTATCTAAAAGAACTGCAATGGGATCTCTTTTATCCATCTTTAATAAACTCACAAGCAAATGAAGTGTACCTGCTGGAGAAGATGCTTTAGGTATTGCAGTTTTTGCGCCTAGCAAAATATCATACGCTTCTTTAGTGCAGTCGTCTATTCCAATAGCAAGACCTTCTATTAAAGGCTTTGGTCCCATTCTTTTTTCTATTTGATTTAAAGTCATAACAATTAAAATTTTGGTCTAAAAACCGCTTATATTTCTTACAAGTTCTATATTTTCTGTTTCTCCAAAGTTATTCAATTTTATTCCCACTGCGTCTATTCTCATGTTTTCCGGAAGATTTTTATGAGTCAGAACGTAATATTGAGCAGTTTTTATTAAAGATTTTAACTTCCATGGAGTAATTGCCTCGAGCGGATTCCCATATCTGTTTGACTTTCTTGTTTTAACTTCTACAAAAACCAAAACATCTTTATCTTGCGCGACAATATCAATTTCGCCGTATCTTTTTGAAAAGTTTCGCTCTATGATTTTGTAGCCTTTTTTCCGAAGATAACTTTCTGCAATATCCTCCCCGCTTCTCCCTTCATCTATTTTTTGATTACTCACCTATTCTTAGTTTTATAACTTTTTTGCAATTTTATGTCTATCTATTTTTTCTCAAGTAGTAAAGTTTTGCCCTGCGGACTTTTTTCTTTGAGTGCTCTTTTAATTCTACTTTGTCTATATTCGGTGAGAAAAGAGCATAAATTCTCTCGACTGCTACGTCCCCCACAACCTTTCTAACCATAAAAGTCTTATTAACACCTCTGCCCCTAATACCCAAAACAGTACCTTGAAATATCTGGATTCGTGTTTTTTCTTTACCTTTATCAATTTCCTGTATCTTCTGATGCACACGAACAGTATCGCCCGGTACAAAGTTTATTTGCTGAATCATATATAACAATTATAACTTAAATATCCAAATTTCTCAATAATAAAATTATTTTCCTAGTTTTGCGCTAATTTTTGATATTTGCGCTTTGATCTTTGATTTATTTACTGCATGCTTGAAGAAAACTTAAAAAAATCGGGTGCGGCGATAAAGGTCTGCTTTTATACTCCGGATGGCCTTGAGTACCAAGATAAAATGGATGGGACTCTTTAGGAATTTCAATAATTTCCGCCAAACCCTCTTCCAAAGATCTAGCGCTTATAGTGAGCCCTTTTTCTTCAAACTGCTTGGCATACTCATTATTAAACTCATATCTATGCCTGTGCCGCTCGCTTGTTAAATTCTTTTCTTTATTGATAAAACCATTATATTTTTCATAAATCTCGTAAGCCCGAGTTCCTTTTTTAACAATCGCTTCCCATGCCCCAAGCCTCATGGTTCCGCCATAAGCCCTTCTTTTCATAAAACTTTCCTGCTTCGGCATTAAATGGATAACAGGATGTTTTGTGTCGGGAGAATTTTCGACAGTGTTAGCGTCGTTAAAACCAAGAATGTCGCGGGCAAAAGCAACAACAGCCAACTGCATTCCATAACAAAGCCCTAAATAAGGTATTTTGTTTATTCTGGCATAAGATGCTGCCATAATCATACCTTCGGCGCCCCTTTCTCCCCAGCCGATTGGTACAATTATTCCATCGGGCATATCAATAATCTCTTTCAGCGCTGATGCCTTATCTTTTTTATCCGCCAAAGCTTTAGCGGCGGCAGACTCTATTTTTTCCGAATCAATCCATTTAGTTTTTACCTCAACCCCTAATGCCCAACCAGCATGATCTATGGCATCAAACAAAGCCGCATAAGAATCTCTTAACTGATATTCTCCTGTGCCGAAATATTTACCGACTATTGCCAGTGTTATTTGTTTATGTTTTTTAGATTTAATCGAAGCAACAAGAGTCTCCCACTGCGTCATATCAACCGAGTTAACAGGAAGTTTTAGCTTTTCAAGAATTCGCTTATCCAACCCTTGCTTATGCAAAATAAGAGGTATCTCATAAACAGAGGCTAAATCGGGATTGGAAATTATATCTTGCGGCAGTATATTACAAAACAGCGCAAACCTGTCTCTTCGTCTTTGATCAAGATATTTTTCCGAACGGGCGACAATAAAATCCGGCTGTATGCCCATTGAGTTCAATGTTCGAACAGATAGCTGGGTTGGCTTTGTTTTTGGTTCGCCAAGATGTCCGGGTGTTGGCACATAGCTAACATGAATATGTAAAACATCGCCCGGATTTTTCAAGGTCATAATCCTTGATGCTTCATAGTAAAAAACATTCTGATATTCCCCTGCTGTTCCTCCGAGCTCTATTAAAACAATATCCGCGTTTTTTCTTCTTGCTAAACTTTTGATTCTTGCAATAATCTCGTCTGTTATGTGAGGGATTGCCTCAACGTCTTCTCCCTTATATTCAAAACGCCTTTCCCGATCTATAACCGTCTGATAAATCTTCCCCATGGTTACAAAGTTATTAGTATCCATGTCTTCATCCAAAAACTTCTCATAACTTCCTATATCCATATCTGTTTCTGTACCGTCTTCGCATAAAAAAGGATCGCCATGTTCTATAGGATTAATTGTTCCTGCATCAAGATTTAGATAATTTTCAAACTTTATAGGAGCAACTTTATACCCCGCAGATTTCAAAAGGAAAGCGATCGAAGCGGCAGTAGTGCCTTTGCCTATTCCGGAAATAACTCCTCCGGAAACAAAAATATACTTTGTTATTTTATTTACAGATTTATCAGTGTGCACGATTTATATTAACAAATTACTAAATTTTCGTCAACTGGATGTTCTGGCATTACCTGGATACGAAGAAATTAAATTATCCGTGTTTTTTATTAGGCCGGGTTTTCACAGGCTTATGGTAAATAAGGGTTGTTTTAGGATTAACGGGCAGAATCAGGGGCAAGCGCGGGGTTTGGGAAAAATCAAAATCATTTAGCAAATTTCCAAGTTTCGGATTATTTTCCCTGACATCCGGCCGGTTGTCCGGCCTTCCGTCTGTTTTCGGATTAATCCTCTGCCCTCCCAGAAAATCGTCTTCTATAAATTTTAGGTATGCGTCAAAACTTAAAGTTTGGTGGTCAATATATCCCCGTTTTGCCCAGGGACTGATTACAAGGCCAGGAACGCGTATGCCGTAGCCGAGAGAATCAACGCTTGGAGGCACTACATGATCGTAAAATCCTCCCCAGTCATCCCAGGTAATAAAGATGGCGCTGTCTTTCCAGTCCGGGCTTTGCATTACCGCGTTTACTATTTTCGTTACGTAACTTTCTCCAACGCTTACTCTTGCCGGAGGATGTTCGCTGTCCGCGGGGTTTGGGAAAATCCAGGAAACGGACGGCAGTTTACCCTCCTTTGCCGCTTTATAAAAATTATTTAGATTCTGGATGTTTTTAAGCTGGTTATCCTGATGAACATCTTTAAATCCGGGAAGGACGTTCCAGATTTTAGGCACTCCTGCCCGTTTTTTCCCAACCCATTTTCCCTTCGGAGCTGCTCCGTTGTCAAGATAGTTAACCCAGGTTACATTGTATTTATGCAAAAGATAAGTAATATCAGTCCAAGCAAAAGGGGTCGGGTCCTTAGGGGTTCTGTTTTTAGGCATAAGTTCGCTTTGGCAGGACAAAGGATTAACTGAGTTTTTACAGTTCGCAGACCAAGCGGAAACAAGAAAAAGATGAGAGGGAAAACTCCATGAATGCACTGACTCGAACATATGATCCTGAAGCGTGAAATTTTTCGCGTACGCAAAGTAATTGGGAATATCGCTTTGCGTGTGATACCCCATGACATCCGTTTTTGCACTATTGACGCATCTTGGATCTGTGGGATCGGCGCATTTCTTTTTGCCGCTTTGGGCTTCTTTGATAAACCCAGACATTTTACCGCTATCGATATCAACGGCCGAAGCTTTTGCGTCATGGGGTCCTCCGCCGTTAACATCATTGTGATCGACAAACGGTTTTACGCATTGTTTGCTTAAAGGGTCGGGGACGCACACCGTAGGCTCGCCGTTTCGCATCGGGATGCCATCCGCCCCTGGATATGTGCCAAAGTAAGAATCGAAGGAACGGTTTTCCTGAAAAATTATAATCACATGTTTTATTTTGTGTATGCCAGCTTGACTTTGCGCGGTTTGTATTCCTGAATTTATTTTTTTATTGGAGATTAGAAAGAAAGAGGCGGCGAGAATTAATATGGCAATCGCGAGAAATCCATATAGAAACTTAACGTGTTTAATTTTTACAAAAACCTTTTTCATACATTCTCTCTTATTCCCTACAAATTTTCAAACAAATATTGGAAAACGGTCTATATGAAAAAGTATCATAAGATGATATCGTTTGTCAA
>JAJZOC010000044.1 GCA_021852095.1 bacterium
AAGGCAAAGACAGCAAAAAAAAACTATATCTTGTACTTTCATCTATTTCTTTCTATAATAATTACTCTATCCTAATATTTACATCCTAACATTTACATGGCTAAAACTCAACTTCCGACAAACTTTATAAAACATACCACCACAAACCCTATTCAGAGATTCTTAATTAATAATTTCTACTCTTCGCTTCTTTCTATTGTAAGACAAATAGACCCCGAAAGTATACTTGATGTGGGAGCAGGCGAAGGCTTTACTCTAAATAAACTTAAAGAAAATAATCTCGGAAAGAAGATTGAGGGAATTGAATATACCAAAGAAGCAATCGACCTTGGCAAAAAAATGTTTCCTGAAATTAACATAAAACAGGGGACAATTTATGATCTTCCGTATAAAAATAACAGTTTTGACCTGATCATATCAACTGAAGTCTTAGAACACCTTGATGATCCTGCCGAAGCAGTAAAAGAAATCATCCGCGTGAGTAAGAAATATCTGCTTTTAACTGTTCCCAATGAACCGTTCTTTACAATTCAACGAATTGCAAGAGGTAAAAATATACTTCACTTTGGTGCACATCCGGAACACATTCAGCACTGGACACCCGGAGCATTCAAAAAATTCCTTATGAGGAATAAACTTAAAGTAAAAGCCGTAAAGCTTCCTTTTGCATGGACAATGGTTCTAGCAGAAAAATAATTTGTTTAAAAGGAAATATATTCTGTTTCTTCATTATTATTCATGTTATCCGATGAGGAATTACGAAAAAGATTAGTAATCAAATCCGCCAAAAATCCCGTAAAGAAAAGTTGGAATCCTGCAATCACTAAAAGCATTCCTAAAAATAAAATTGGCCTGTTGCCTATGCGATGTCCCTGAAAATGAATAATCGTTAGATAAGAAAGAATAATAAATCCAGCTAGAGCAGATATGCCGCCGACTGCTCCAAAAAGATGCATTGGTCTTGCGCTGTATTTGCTTAAAAAAAGCATTGTAAAAATATCCGGCAAATCCTTCCAGAGCTTGGAAAATCCATACTTTGATTTACCGTAAACCCTATTCCTGTGCTCTATTGCAATTTCCCCTACCCTGAACCCTTTCTGATAAAGAATAAGAGGAATAAAACGATGCAGTCCGCCGTAAAGCTTAAGAGATTTAACGCTTTCTTTAGAAAAAAGTTTTAAACCGCAATTATAATCATGAATATTAAGTCCCCAAAATACTCCAGCTAAAAAATTGAAAAGTTTAGAAGATAGAACTTTAAAAAAAGGATCACTACGGTTTTTTCTCCATCCGCAGACCACGTCGTATCCCTCTTTTTTCTTGAGCAAAAGCTTTTTAATTTCAGAGGGTTTATCCTGAAGATCCGCGTCGAGAGTTACGATCAAATCCCCCCTAGCCTTCTGAAAACCTAAAGCTAGAGCCTCTGCCTTTCCCTGATTTCGCCTGAAAGAAAAAATTCTAATACTTTTATCTTTCTTACCAAGATCCTTTAAGAAATCCAGGCTATTGTCCGTTGATCCGTCATTGATAAAAATCAATTCATATTTTGTATCAAGTTTTAAAAGCTGGCTGCTTAGTTCTTTATAAAGAGCGCCTACGCTCTCCTTTTCGTTATATACAGGCACAACAACACTTAACATAGGCTTATTTTATCATTTTTCAATTATTTGTGTTATATTTATCTATATGGAAATTAAATCTGTAACGTTTTTCGGCAGTTCAACTACAAAAGTTTCCGAGGAAGATTTTATCTTAGCTAAAAAGACTGCTTCAGAAATTGCCAAGAATAATATAAGGGTTGTAAACGGAGGCGGGCCGGGAATAATGCTTGCCGCGACCAAAGGGGCAAAGGAAGCAAATGGACAAACAACAGTTGTCTATTACAGACCCGAGCTGGCAATGGATTTTGAAGGAGCATCAACTGTTAACCTTGCCCAGGAAAGTTTTGAGAAGGAAAATTATATCGAGAGAACGCGTAAATTATTAGAGTTGGGAGACGCGTATATTATATTCAGAGGAGGAACCGGTACTATCTCGGAATTTGGCATGGCATGGGGACTTGCCAAGTTATATTTTGGCCATCATAAGCCTCTTATCCTTTTCGGAGAGTTTTGGGAACATATAATTACTTCTTTTAAGAAATATATGAAGATAAAGCCTTCGGCACTTGAGGTTTATACAATAGTAAAAACTCCGGAGGAAGTTTTAGAAGCTATTAAAAAATACGACACGATTCTAGCCAAAAACCGTAACGATCACATAAATTGCAGGAATACTGAATGCAGGCTTATTTTATAGAATTAGCTGCAAAACAAGAACATTAATCCTCATAAGTGTTTGTGAAAATTGGGATTTTGGAAGGTTTTTTACCGTAAAACTGTTATTTTACACATTCTCTCCTTGACAAATATAATTATATTGCGTATACTAATGCAAGTTACTAACATTTATTATGGTAAACGCAAAAATAAAACATGACTGTAAAATAGAATTAAATGGCGTCGATCTTCGCGCTACTCCTGCGAGAGTTGCTCTTATGAAACTTCTTGAAACTACTGATAAACCGTTAGATGTGCAGACAATGATAGATTATCTTAATCAACAAGAGGTTAAAACTGATCCCGCAACCGTATTTCGGATTGTTAATTTATTTAAAGAAAAAGGATTATTAAACCTTATTCAACTAAATGAAGGTAAATTTCGCTACGAATTAACATCCAAGCCGCATCATCATCATTTTGTCTGTGAACAGTGTGGTGCTATTCAAGACATTTCAGATTTCAGTATTAAAGCAGTTGAGGATGCAATTCAGGAAAAAAGGCAGATAAAAATAAAGAGTCATTCTCTGGAGTTTTTCGGAATGTGTAAAAATTGTCTCAAATAATATGAATATAGAAGCGCTTCTTTTATCTTTTGTTACTTTTCTTTCAACCACAGCGGGAGGCATGTTTGGAATCCGTAATCGTAACAAGCTTCATTATGTTATGAGCTTTACCGCCGGGGTTCTCTTGGGAGTGTGTTTCTTTGACATTCTTCCTGAAGCATTCAGCATCGTGCAAAAAAATAATTTTAGCATAACACCTCTTACCATAATGATTGTAGCCGGATTTCTAATATTTCATATACTGGAAAAGTCTGTAGTAATGCATCATTCACATGAAGAGGAATACGCAGATCATAAGCATCCGACTATCGGTCTTGTTGGCGCGTCGGGATTATCTTTCCATAGCTTTTTAGACGGAGTGGGAATCGGACTCGGTTTTCAGGTTAATCCTCATGTAGGACTTGTAATAGCGATTGCGGTTATTGCCCATGATTTTTCTGACGGATTAAATACCGTCACGATCATGCTTACTCATAAAAACAAAACTAAAAAAGCCTATATTCTCTTATTTATTGATGCTATAACTCCGATGCTCGGAGTAGTGTCAACTTTTCTTTTTAGAATTCCGGAAATTGTTTTGGTAATGTATTTAGGGTTTTTCGTAGGGTTTCTTCTTTATATAGGGGCAAGCGATTTGCTTCCGGAGGCACACAGCAAACATTCTTCATGGACTATGCTGGGATTAACTGTTTTAGGCAGTATGTTCATTTTTATAGTTACCAGATTTACATAAATAAATTCATTTTTCGACGGAGGGGGTAAATTACAAAAACATTAGTCTGCTTTATAAGGAGATGGAGCATTTAGAACCGTGTGCCTGGTAGCACCCAATCGTTCTTTTGTATTAGGAACCCGCAACTTTCCAGACAACGCCAGATTTAACACTTCGTCCATATGCGATACAAAAACAAACTTTAAGTCTTTTAATACTTCTTTTGGTATATCTTCTAAATCTTTTTTGTTATCTTTAGGAGCTATAATAGTTGTAAGACCTGCTCTGTGAGCCGCAATAACCTTTTCTTTTAATCCTCCTATTTCCAATACTCTCCCCCGCAGAGTTATTTCTCCTGTCATACCAACTTTTTTTCTAACGGGAATTTTTGTAAGAGCGGAAACTATCGCAGTTGTAATAGCAACTCCTGCAGATGGTCCGTCTTTGGGAACTGCGCCTTCCGGCACATGAACATGAATATCCAATTTTTGATAAAACTTATCAGATAAGCCAAATTGTTCTGCTCTCGCACGGATATAGGACAGTGCGGCTGTACATGATTCTTTCATAACCTCTCCTAACTGACCCGTTAAAAGAAGACTTCCCTTGCCAGGCATAAGAGCTACTTCTATAAACAATATTTCTCCTCCCGCTTCTGTCCAGGCAAGACCGGTTGCCATACCGATCTCATCCTTTTTCTCCGCTATTGATGAATGGAATTTAATAGGACCTAGGAACTTAGAAACATTTTTTTCTGTTACAATTACTTTTTCTTTTTTACCTTGAGCTACCATTTTGGCTACTTTCCTAAACACCGAAGCTATTTCTCTTTCAAGATTACGGACTCCCGCTTCTCTTGTGTAATACGCCGCTATAAATTTGATTGCGTCATCCGTAATATCTATGTTTTCTTTTTTGAGCCCGTGATTCTCCATTTGCTTTTTAACAAGAAAATCTGACGCTATATGAAATTTTTCATCTTGAGTGTAACCCGCAAAATGAATAACTTCCAGCCTGTCACGAAGTGCAGGAGGAATAGTATCTAAAACATTAGCTGTTGTTATAAACATAACATTAGATAAATCAAAAGGAACTTCTAAATAATGATCGGAAAACGCGTTGTTCTGCTCTGGATCTAAGGCTTCCAACAAAGCGGAAGACGGATCCCCTCTAAAATCGGCGCCTACTTTATCTATTTCATCAAGCATAAAAACAGGATTCTTCGTACCGGCTTCTTTAATTGCCTGTATGATCCTTCCGGGCAAAGCCCCAACATACGTTCTTCTGTGTCCTCTTATCTCGGCCTCGTCTCTGATTCCTCCAAGAGAAACCCGAACAAACTTTCGGCCAAGCGCCTTTGCGATAGATTTACCGATAGAGGTTTTTCCGACTCCCGGAGGTCCGGCGAAACATAGAATCGGACCTTTCATCTTGCCGGACAATTTATGCACTGCCAAATATTCCACAATTCTTTCCTTTGCCTTTTTAAGACCATAATGATCCTGATTTAATATTTTTTCTGCGGATTCGATATCCACATTATTTGGGCTTTCTGTACTCCATGGAATATTCAAAAGCCAATCTACATAGTTTCTAATATAGCCTGCTTCGGGATTAAACTGATTCATCTGGGACAATTTTTTAATTTCTTTTCTCGCCTTCTCTTCAACATCCTTTGGCATACCAGCCTTTCTAAGCTTTGCCAAAAGTTCCTTTTCCTCCGAGGATTCCTCCTCTCCCAATTCCTTTTCTATGGTTTTTAATCTTTCCCTAAGCATTGCCTCGCGGGCTCCTTTTTCAAATCTCTCTTGAGTTTTGGAAGCGATTTTCTTCTCGATCTCTAAAATCTTTATTTCTCGAGCAAGCAAAGCCGTTACCTTCTCAAGCCGTGTCTTAACATCGGTGGTTTCTAGCAGTGTCTGCCTTTCTACAGGCTTCAAGTCCAAAACAGAAGCAATAAGATCCGACAAAACAGAAGGGGAAGTCTCCGACATAATATTCATAAAAACCAAAAAGTCAGAGCTTTTTCCAAGATTCATTGCTTTACGAAATTCCGATGTTAAGTGATTCGACAATGCCCTTATTTCCGGCGTATCCTCCACAACATCCGCTATCTCTGTTATATGTCCCAAAAGATACGATTCGTCTTCTTCGAAAGAATCAATTCTTACCCTGGAAAGTCCCCTAACCTGGGCATTTATTTCTCCGTCGGTTTTTATCATTCTCTCTATGCGCGACAGAGTTCCCACCGAATATAGATCTGAAGCGCTTGGATCATTGAGCTTTGAGTTTTTTTGTAAAACAAAACAGACTATTCGTTCGTTTTTAAATGAAGACTCAAGGGCGCTAAGACTTTTAGGTCTGCCAAAAGTTAAAACAGCATCTGTACCTGGGAAAATAATTCCATCCCTAATCGGGATTATAGGAATAACTTTATTCATAAATTTAAATACCTATATTAGCAATCTAGCATATTATCTGCTAACTGTCAACTGCATAATGCAGGTTGACATATTGGAGAAAGCGCAACTACAATTAAAACACCATGTTATATTTAAGTCAACTAGTAAATAAACCTATATACTATAAAGATATACCTATCGGCCGAATGCTCGACATCGCTATCATGGAAAATCGCCCCACTCCCCCTATATCCAAAATCGTTATTAGCAAGAATAACAAGAGGCTAACTGTGTCACCCTCATCTATGATATTGGATAATAAAAGATTTATCCTTAAAACTGCGGATGCGCCTTTTTTGCCATATGACGAAAACGCATTTTATTTAGTAGAAGATCTTTTGGATAAACAGGTTATTGATATACACGGAAAAAGGGTCGTTAGAGTTAATGATGTAGTTTTGGAAAACAACAATGAACTAAAGGTAATAGGAATAGATGTTGGATTCTCCGGAGTTATAAGACGATTGGGCATATCTTCTTTCTTTTCTTTAAAACCAAAAATCCTTCCATGGACGATTATCGAAACGTTCGATTACTCAACCGGCGCTATTAGAATCAAACTAAACGAAAATAAGCTGCAGACTTTCCATCCGTCTGAACTAGCGGAAATCCTGGAAGATTTAGGTATCAAAGAAAGATTAAGTCTCGTGGAGTTTCTTGACGCACAGAAAGCGGCGTCCGCAATACAAGAAGCAGACAACGAAACCAAGCTTTCAATCCTTGAACAGTTATCCCCTGCCCATTTAAAAGACATAATTAATAAAATGCTTGTTTCCGAAATTGCGGATATTTTTTATAAACTAACTCCTTTCAGAATTAAAGAGATTTTACACTTATTAGGACACGAAAAGGCGCAAAGTGTAGAAAGGCTAGTTGTTTTTAAAGATGATGTTGCCGGCGGACTTATGAAAACTGTTTATTACCAAATCGGCGCGAACAAAACAGTTAAGGAAACCCTGCAGGAACTCGCAAGAAAAGAAGTTAAGCCGGAATCAATAGTGGTTATTGGCGAAAACAGCAAGTTATCCGGCACACTCTTAATCAAAAATCTAATAAATACTGACAATCTGGCTTTACTCAAAGATTTAATCTCCGACAAAAAATTCGTTTATCCAAATACGCATTTTTCTCAAATACTGCGACTTTTTGCAAAGTATAATCTGCGTATTATACCTGTTGTGGATGAGGAGAAAAAGGTTATAGGAGTTATTACGATAGACGGCATATTAGCTAAAATAGAAGAGGAGGGAGAGAAAAATGATGTTCTTTAAAAATAAATTCCTGCGTATTTTGCCGATTCTTGCCATAATAGGACCTGGAATAATTTCCGGATCCGTGGATAACGATGCAGGAGGAATAACAACATACTCTATTGCTGGGGGAAATTTTGGTTATTCTCTTTTATGGGTACTCTTTTTAACAACATTTTCTCTTGCAATTACCCAAGAAATAGGTGCGCGCATGGGTATAGCCACGGGCAAGGGATTATCTTCTTTAATTCGGGAAAAATTTGGAGTTAGATGGACAACTTTTATAATGGCTGTTCTTTTTATAGCAAACATTGGGGTTATTGCGGCTGAATTCGCTGGCATCGCAGCTTCTTTGGAGATATTCTCTATTCCAAGATTTGTTGCCGTAGGCATAGCCGCCCTTCTAATATTTTTTCTTATTACGAAAGGGAGTTTTAAATCTTTGGAGAAAACTTTTTTAGCCATATCGTTGTTCTATGTAGTATATATAATCTCCGCAGTCATGGCTCATCCCGTCTGGGGAGAAGCTGTAAAAAGCTTAATCATTCCAAGTTTCTCTCTAAATAAAAACTACCTATTAACATTTATAGCCGTTGTCGGAACAACTATCACTCCATGGGGGCAGTTTTTTATACAAGACTATGTTGCAGACAAAAAATTGTCGACCGAAGATTTAAATATCGAGAGAGGAGATGTATTTATAGGTACGTTTCTTACAAATTTTATTGCTTTCTTTATTATAGTTGCCTGCGCGGCAACGATTTTTACACATGGCCAGGTTATAAATGACGCTAAAGATGCCGCCCTTGCCTTAAAGCCTTTAGCAGGTAATCTTGCCTCTATTCTTTTTGCGTTTGGACTCCTAAACGCGTCTGTTTTTGGCGCGGCGCTTGTGCCTGTTTCAACAGCCTATGTTATATCAGAGGCGTTTGGATTTGAATCCGGACTTAATTTCTCTTTCGGAGAAGCCCCTCAATTCTACGGGCTTTTTGCCTTGACGCTTATCTTAGGAGCTTTATTTGTAGTTGTACCTTTTATTCCTCTTATTTCTATCTTATTTCTTTCTCAGGCATTAAATGCCATCCTGCTTTTACCTATATTCGTTTTCTTGTATCTTTTGAGTAACGACAAAAAAATTCTTAGCGAGCATACTAATCACAAAATAATAAATGTTATCTTAATAGCAACTTTTACCGCAATATCCATAATCTCTCTTATTCTTCTTATTTCCATGCTATAGCACTTATCTTTAAAGCCATGACGAAAACATTTGAGGCAAAAGCGTATATCTGATAAAATATATAAATTGCCGGATCATCTAATGGTAGGATAGAGGACTCTGAATCCTTTCATCTAGGTTCGAATCCTAGTCCGGCAGCAAGT
>JAJZOC010000061.1 GCA_021852095.1 bacterium
TTTTGTATTTGGGGGATAAGAAAAAATAAAAAAAGAACTATACTAATTAATAAAATAAATAAAAAAACTAAATACTCTCTGTACTTATTGTACAGTATAAAGAAACTGCTTCGATCAAAAGAAAATTCTCTTTTCATAAAAGTACCAATTTAAGAGACAAAGAATAATGGCCGGATACCGGATCCACGCCTAGATCAACAAGGGTAACTTTGGAAAAAACCTTTTTATCTGCCAATTTAACCAGATTAGCCATAAATGTATCAAGCATCGTTAAAGAATCTGCCGTTGCAGAGACGTCTATGGAGTTTTTACTTATAGACAAAGAGCCAAGAGATACGCCATTAGGTACAGCTGTTAAGATATAATTACCTTCTTTTGCCAAAGATTTTCTACTATCGAAAATAGTTTTTATCTTTCTTAATCTATCTTTTAGATATAAATATTTAGCTGTTTTATTATTTAAAGAAGCAAATTGAGTTACGAGGGAAGCCTCTTGCTTTTCCAAAACTGTAACGGGCGAAAAATAATTTATAAGAAAAACTGCCATAGACAGCACAACCACTAAAACAAGCGAACCCAGAGAAATCCATTTAAACCAAATAAGTCCCTTATTTTTGTTACCGTTTTGTCTATTCTTCTGTGGCAAAAGGTTGATTTCTTTAGTCATAGCCTCTCATTGCAAGACCTACTGCTATTGAATAATCGGGAGAATTGTCCAGAATATCTTTTGGCATCTGCTGGCTTACCAAAGCTTTCCATGGATTAGCAACAACTGTTTCAATCCCCAAATTCTCCGCAAAAAAGAGATCAAGTCCCGGCAATTTAGCACTGCCTCCTGATAAAATGACCTGCTGTATTGTTGAATCTTCTCCATGATTGTCTTTATAGAAAGCCAAAGATTTTCTAACTTCTGTTAAAATAGATGTTAGAACCGGTTCACTAGCTTTACCTATTTTCCCTTCAAAATTTTGCTTCGAGATCCCATATACCTTCTTATACTCTTCTGCCTGATCTAAGGTAAATCCAAAATCAGAAGCTATAGCGCGGCTTATAGCACTGCCTCCTAAAGGAATCGTATATGTAAAAACCAAAAGTCCATTTTTAATAATAACCAAAGAAGTACTCACGGCTCCGATACTTATGATAAGTGTTGTGGGGAGTTTTTGATTCTGATCCGGATTTATCGGATAAATCAAGGATCTTGCCGTTGCCAATATCTCCGTTTCTATTGAAACTATGCTAAGTCCCGACATCGCGGCTATTTTTTGATACGAAGAAACAAGACTGCTCGGCGCGCCGACTAATAAAACTTCCATTTTGCTCTGCTGTTCTGATTTAATTTGCATGTCAAAAGGCCTGGATAATACTTTATAGTCAAACATTACATTAGATAAGGGGATTGGAATATATTGTTCCGCCTCCCAATAAATCGCGGAAGACAACTCCTTATCCGATAAAACAGGCATTTCTATAACTTTTGTGTAAACCTGGTTTTCGGGTAAGGCAATATTCACATATTTTGTTTTAATCCGCGCCTCCGAAACCATGCTTTGTATGGCTCGCGCCATTTCTTCCTGATCCAAAGGAGACTGAGACAACATACCCTTAGACGGAGTTTGAATCATATTTGTAGCCTGCAGTATAAAACCGTTTTTTGATGCTCCAAGCCAAACGGCTTTTATAGTATGTGCTCCAATATCAAGACCAAAAGGCAGTTGTTTCATATATTAAGGCGTTGGCGCGAACAAGACGTAAGGAAAAAATTCAGACGGAATTTCGGAATAACCCTGAAAAACAGTAATCACTCTTGTAGTTTTACCTGAAGTCCCTGTTGAATTAATCAAATTACCCTGATTAGGCAAAGAGCACTGACCAGAAGGACAGTTTGTCACTGCAACGCCTATCGGGGTAGACGCATAAAGAGGCACAACTCTAACTAAAATTCCGGAATTATTTGGGATAGTAATTAGAGCAGAATAATTAAAAGTTTCACTAGAGGCTCCATTTGATACGGTTCCTCCGCCGCTAGCCAGACTAAGACTAAAAGAATTTTGTCCTATTCTGGAAGAACATGGATCATATACATATCTTGTAGATTTCACAGATGCGCCGTTATCTGTCTGTGCATTTAGTTCATACAAAACTACCAATTCTAAAGCAGCTACTGCTGCTGTATCTACAGTACACGAATTGGATGAGGAACCCCAATAAAAAGTCAGAGAAGGACTACCGCTAACACACTGCCAATTATGATTGACGTTCCCAGAAGCACAACTATAATTAAGACTGCCATCGCTCTTGTGATCCACCAACCACAAATCAACCCCATCGTCTTTTGCCACAGCATCACCATTGTTAAACAAAAATTCACTTGAAGAAACAGAAGGAAGACTTTCTATTGTGGTATTGAAACTTGCGCTGTTGTTATTAAGCGAACCAGTAACAGGCGGAAAAGTAGGGCAAGGAGCGGAAGAACACAATCCTTCTTGAAGAGCTTTTTCAACACCTGCTTCTGCCGCAGAAAATGCTTTCTGGGAATTGGCCTGTTCGTTCGAATTTCTAAGATTAGTTATTGTACGCGAAACGAGAAAAAGAGACACGGTTAAACCGATCACCATAACCAATACAACAATCAAAAGCGTCTGTCCCTTTTGACTTTCCATACTTTTAGAGTATCAACTGAACTTACAACTGTCAACCCCGTATAAGAAAAAACTATCTGGGAGGATTTCGTAAAACAACAGATGTCTGAAAGGTAACAGAGGCAGTTTTTTCTTCTACAGGAGTAATTGTAGTATTTGAGAATTGTTTAAGAGCAAAATAAATTCCTATGTTAGTCGAGCCGGAAAAACTATCTTGAGAGCAGGTAAAATAACACGCACTATTAGGCGAAGAAGTATCAATTTCAACGGCATTGGTATCCAAAAGCGAAGCGTTGTTTGAAGAAATAGTCGGAACATACGGGGGCGACGGGATTGGAGAAGGAGGACAGGCAAAAGTGGTTGTTCCTCCGTCAAAAGCTGTTACCTGCAAATAAGTATAATGAGGCAAAGGAGTAGGAGAAGGAGGCTCAACACAATCCGCTGTATATGTAACGTTATCCGTACTTACTCCGCCAAAAGATTGAGCGTTTCTAACCATTTTAGAGATTTGAGAAATAGCGTAATTACCATTTTGATTAACATCGGCCAAAGTATTTGCTTTATTGGTACCCCTCAAAACAGAGAAGAGTATCTGCCCCACAACCGCTCCCACAACAATCAAAACAACCATCACCGCCAAAAGCTCTATCAAAGTATATCCCTTTGACTTTTGACTTTTGAATTTTGAATTTTGAATTTGCATTTTCATGGTGTCGGCACTGTATTTATAACATTAGAAAAGCAAGAACTTAAACTTACATTATGACAATAATTGCCGGTGGGACATTTTCCATCTGTCCAGGAAACAATAACTTTAACTTCTAAGGTAGAACCGCAAACAGAAGAAGCGTTATTTATATCCACCTCTCTTGCTTCTGGGGCACCTGGCAGTAAATTATCAAGAATTGGGTTTGAAGATGAATCATTGCTCGAACCAAGCTTCACACAACCAGACTTTGCTGTATCTCTCTTATCTCCCGAAGACCCGGAAGACAATGTTGTCTGCCCGTAATCCAGACAGTATTGAGCGGGATTACCGCTTAAAGCGCTAAACGAACTCCAATCGCTATCTCGCATCTGGCGCATGATTTCCATTCCCTGCTGGGCGTATTGGGTTGCCAGGTTTTGATTTTTATTGTACAAAGAATTACTTAATGCAGAGGTTACTGCAATTGTTACCGCCGCTATTATGGCAACCGATGCGCCCAAAGCAACCAAAACTTCTATTATAGTTTGCCCTTTTTCTCCCATATTTTACTGAACAGATACAGATATTGAACCGTTCGACAAAACGTTTATTTTTTTGCTGGGAATACCATAACTATTTGCAATAATTATTGTGCCTGGCGTAGTTACTCCATTTAAAACATTAAATGTAAAAGACGTTGTACTGCCCGAACTAAAACTAATATTTGGATCGCTTGACAGATTCTTGCTTTCCAGTGAATTTAAAGACGGGGTTCCGTTACAGACCGGATATAATGCATACTTGTTATTAGTATCTAAAGAAACCTCATATCCGGTCAGGTTACCGTTAATACACATATTACTGCCGCCGGTCTCTGTTACCTGCGAGAGAGCATCTGATCTTGCTGTCTGAAGCATTGTTTCAACGCCTAAAACAGCAGAATCAACCGCCTGTGTATGGCTATACTCAACAAATGCGGCAATACCAACAATGGAGAGAATCGCCATTACCGCAATAACAACCAAAAGCTCGATAAGAGTAAATCCATTGCTCGATTGCTCGATTGCTCGATTGCTGAATGGTTTTTCTTTGAACAATGAAACAATGAAACAATGAAACAATCGCTTAGTCATGGATTTTGCAGGGTATAATTTACGTCTGGCGTAGGACAAGGCGTAGTAATATTACTGCAATCGCTATTGAACGTAGGTGCGGGAGTTAAATTTGGATCCGCTTGCGAGTCATTAGCATTTTCTAAACATGCCCTTAGACAATAATTTGTCCCTCCAGAACTATAATAATATCCCGTATGGGTTGTTGGATCGCATGGAACAGACTGCATATAGGTTACAGTATTGGGACTAGTTCCTCCTGTAAATGGACTTCCGCAAGATGGAAAATTAGCAGTAAGAGGATAACCTCCTTGGTCCGACCGGTAAAGTTCCAAAGCCGATTGAATTTGTCTTAGATCCGATTTTCGTTGCCCGTCTCTTGCCCGTTGCATAACGCCTATGAAATTTGCCATAAGTAAGGTTGCCAAAATACTAATAATCGCAACCACTATCAAAAGCTCTATAAGCGTAAATCCTCTGGATTTTAATCTCTTGTCCATACTTAATCCTTAATCATTTATCCTTTATCATTAATCATGGACTCGTGTTCGGACTCGACACCCCGTAATTACATACTCCACCGCAGGCTGTTTGATAACTACTGATTCCTGATCCCGCCCCGGAGCAAGCATTATTAACTCCTTTGCACGCCTGCGAATCCAAACTCCCTCTATCCAGACTAGCATATAAATAGTATGTCTGTCCATCCGGACTATAATAGACATAAGTTTTTCCTCCCGGGTCTTTAGGCAAAACATTAATGTAAGGCTGCCAAGGGCTACCCCACGGCACAGGAGTTGGAGTTATACCGGGCGCAATTTCATTTGAAACTGATTGCGGATAACTATTGTTGTCTTGGTAATAAATTTGGAGCGCTCTTTGGATCTGCGCCAGATCGGATTTTCTGCGAGCGTCATAGGCTTTATTAAGCTGATCCACGGGATTAAAAGTGGACAAAAGAGTAACTGTTAAAACAGCCAAAATCCCCACTACAACCAAAAGCTCTATGAGGGTAAAACCCTCCTCTTTTTTTTTCATGGCATTGAATGGGAGCTAATATAATTACAGTCAACATTACCCAGAACTACACATGCTGTCTTACCTGCAACAAAACCACTCGGTAAACATCCACTCATCATATTTGTTAATGGACAACTCGGTGTTAAAGTTGAAAGAGTAGCGTATACGACTGCCCATTGTGGATTTGACGAAGAAGAATCTGTTTCGTAAGGATATGACAGCTTGGTATCCGGATCAACAGGCATTTTTTCCATATAAACCGTAGTGCCATTACCATTCCATGTGCCTGTTGGCAACGGAGGCGTCGGATAGGCATTGTGATCGTTATAATACATGTCCAAAGCGTTTCTTATTTGTTCAAGATCGCTAAGCCTTTGCGCGTCTTTTGCTCTATTTAATTGTTTCGCGGGATCAAACACGGCTATAGCAACCACAGTTAGCAAACCGAGAATAACAAGAATAACCAACAATTCTACTAATGTAAAACCAGCAGTTGATTTATGTAACCTGTTATACCGATCTTTTCTCCCAAAAAAAGAGCCGCAAGCGTTCCAAAAACCAAAAACGGACCAAAAGGAATTGTTCCTCCTCGAAATTTCTTTTTTCTCCATATAACCAGTATGAGAGATATAATTGCTCCTGTCAAGAAAGCTATGTAAAAGGCGGTAATAATTTTGGGAAAACCTAAAAAAAGTCCCATTAAAAAAGCAAATTTAACATCCCCAAATCCCATGCCGCGTCCGCGGGTGATTAAATAGAGAAGCAGAAAAAACAAAAAACTCCCAAAAGCAGAAAGTAAATAGTTTATAAGTCCCACCTCGAAGGTGGCAGGATGAACGAAGTGAAGCCATGACTCCTTCGAGGTGAACGATATGAAAAGGAAAGAAACAACAACCGCAGGGTAGATTATTTTATCCGGAATAATTCCATATTTTAAATCAGTAAAAAAAATAACAATCAAAGAAGAAATTATGAGAAGCTGGAAGATAAACGATAAATAATTGTCATACTGAACTTGATTCAGCATCTCGAGAGCCTGAAGTCGAGATCCTGAAATAAATTCAGGATGACACAACAAAGAAACTAAAAATAGAATTCCTGTAGTCAATTCAACTGCCGGATATTGGATTGAAATTTTGGCATGGCAAAATCTGCATTTTCCTTTTAAGAAAAGGTATGAAAAAACTGGGAACATATCGTACCACAAAAGTTTTTTTTTGCATGAATCACAGTAAGACCTTCCCGCAATAATAGATTCATTTTGCTGAAGCCTGTCTATGACAACATTCAAAAACGACCCGACGCAAAGACCAAAAATAAAAACAAAAAATAAAAACATGAAAAACTCTATTCCCATAGAAACAGTTGGAATAATTTTCGCCTTTCAGGTTCTAAATTAAGTTGTTTCCAATATTTCTTAACTTCGGATAATTTTATTCTTATCCTGTCCGAAAGATATAAACCATAATTTATCTGCAGTTCCAAAATAATTATTCTGATTTTATCGATTTTTCGGAGTGTTTTCCTGTTGTAATCCCAAAGATACATAAACTTATTATATACTTTCTTTATCTTAACAGACTTTAGATAATCTTTTAGAAGCGATTAAGGAAGACATGAGTAGTCATTTGCAGGAGTTGTACTATCACACGCATCAACAGGAAAATCTACAGGAGTAGTAGCACCACATCTTTGTTCCGCCGCTGCCAAAAATTGCTGGGATTGAGGTTTAAAACATACATATGTACTGTCTCCAGTTTGACCTCTATTCCATACATATAACGTGTTATAGCCCACTGCAGTTATTCTAGTAACAAAAGCTGGCAAAATCTCCTGTCTTGATGTAGTCTGCGCATTACTCAATACATCTAAGACATTATTGCCTGCCGCCCAAGCACTACCACTATAGGCTACATAATTCACATTATCCATTGTCCAACCATTTGTTTGGTTTGTACCTGTACCTGGATTATTTTTCACCCCTACTGCTGTCCAATGCGTACAACTTCCCGCTGCACCACCTATTCCATCGGTGCATGTACTACCTGTCTCCAGAGTAGAATTGCTAGGACTATTAGCAGGAACCTGCCATGGATAATACCCCTGAGCTGCTTGGTATCTTTGAACTGCCTCTACCAATTGTTCTGCATCGGATTGAGTACCTGTATCTCTTCCTCTATTTATTTGCTCTATTGGGTTTATTGCCGAGAGGACTGCTGTGGCAAGAATACCTAGAATTGCGATAACTATAAGAAGTTCAACTAATGTAAAACCTTTAGGAGACCTGAATTTTTTGCTGTTTTTAATAACTTCTTTAAAACTTATTTTCATTTTAAGATTTTATCTAGAAATAGCATACTCATATTATTTTTAACTTGTCAAGTATTAATTTACTATGGGATACATTTTAGTGAATAGCCGACATAATACTATAAATAGGCGTTATTATGGAAATGATTAAAAAAGCAACACCTGCTCCTAAAATAACTAAAATAATGGGTTCCATAGCAGTGGTAAGGGTTTTTACTCTTTCGTCAACCTCCCGTTCAAAATATTCCGACACTTTTAAAAGCGATTCGTCCAGTTTACCTGTTTGTTCGCCTATTTTTGCCATCTGTACAAGAATGGGCGGAAAAAGGGGATAAGCGCTCATTGCTTCTCCTACGCTAACGCCTTTTTCAACTCTTCTTGATACATTGATTATAGCGTTTTTGTAATGAATATTACCCGCAATCGCCGATGTCTGATTAAGAGCATCGACAATCAAAGTTCCGCTGCCTACCAAAAGCCCAAATGTTCTCGAAAACTCTGTAAGTATGGAGTCTTTTGTAAGAACCCCGAAAACGGGAAGTTTTAAAAGTAAATTGTCTACTATATATAATCCTGCTTGTGTTGCTCTCCATCTTTTATAGGCAAATACAGAAAGCCCTGCCATTCCAAAAACAAGCGGCCAAAAATTTATCATAAACGTAGAAATACCAACCACAATTTGAGTAGACATGGGCAGAGAAACATTTAGATCTTTATACAATATAGAAAGTTGGGGAATAACAAAAAGCATCATTATA
>JAJZOC010000020.1 GCA_021852095.1 bacterium
AGATATATTCTAAGCTTATCGGATATTAATAAAATGGCGGGTTTATATCAGGTTTATTTCTCTGTGATGCGGCAATAAGTTCTGCGTAACGGCTTAAGTAAAGAGGATCATAACCCGCGATGTCTTCCAATTTATACACAACCGAAAAATTCGGAGGAAGAATACGCGAATCTGTTGTCATAATTCTAAATTTTCCTTTTTGCTTTTGTAAAAAGTTAATTGTTTGAGTATTAGGGAAAAGATAACTTTTTTTTGTAAACGGATTAAATTTCCACCCAAATCTAAAAAGGTCAAAAACAGTTAACCCTACTATGCTAATACATAGTATTGTTGTTAATCTGTTTGATTTTTTAAACAGGATTGGAACAAGAAATATTATTGCCGATATTAAAAAAATAAATGTCGGGAATATAAGATTATGTTTGGCAATCGACAAATTAGCTATTAAGCTCTTGTCGATTCTTCCTCCAAACAAAACAAATAACCACAAAGCAATAACAACAGTGCCTATAAATATCAATGGGTAGAAAATCTCTTTCTTGCTTTTGCTTTTCAAGAAATAATCTAATCCCAAAGCAGATAAAACGCTTAATGAAAAATCTATAATAAACATAAGACGCGTTGGCTGAGCAGTGTCTACGAAAGGAATTTTAAAGAAAAAAGGGAGCTTTGCAAATATAGTAGGTAAAGCAAAAATCAATGAAATAAAAAATGTACTTCCCCAAAAGAAAGTCTTTTTATCGTGCCGAAAAAACAGTGCGAAGAATGCTAATATTAATGGCAGAATTCCTATATAGCCTACAAATTCTCCATAATTCCAAATACCCCAATAATTAAGTGTCGCGGGATTGCCAAAGAAATCCGGAGCGACAAACTGAACTAAGTTCTGCCAGGGAATAAACCAGC
Source organism: bacterium (assembly GCA_021852095.1). Classification (GTDB taxonomy): domain Bacteria; phylum Patescibacteriota; class Microgenomatia; order Levybacterales; family UBA12049; genus JAMCTM01. Next base: position 907 of record JAJZOC010000020.1, read on the forward strand.
CGGGATTTGTTAATGGCGACTGGTCAATATTCCTCGCTGATAAAAGAATTAATTGAAGCGTTGGTACCCACTGCACCGAAGTAATAATAGTAAATAGTGAATAGTAAATAGTGAATAGCGCCAAGAGCTTTTTAGATTTTCCATATTGCCACCATCTCGCAAAAAGATATATAAAAGAAACCAAAAAAAGATAAAAAAACGTCTGTAAATGTCCTGCAAAAAAAGCAGAAACTAAAGAGAAAAGAAGTACTGCGTTCCAAATTGAAAATTTCTTTCCTTTAGAAGAAGTTATTTTATCTATAGATAAGAGCACCAAAGGAAACCATACTGCAACCTGCGTCACCGTTCCCCATTCAAACCAAGCAATAAAAAACCCCGAAAAAGAAAAAACAACAGATCCTAAAAGAGCGGAGAATTTATTTAAATTTATATTTTCAAGATAAAAATAGAGAAAGATTCCGGCTAAAAACGGCTCCATCAAAATCAATACACTCCACCCAAGCGAAAAAGGCAAAATAAACAATAAAATATTTAGAGGATAAAATACGGAGGACTGAAAATTAGCCAAAAGAGGCGTTCCGGACAATGAGTACGGATTCCACAAGGGCAGGTTAAGATTTTTCTCCATATATACAGCTAAATTTTTCCATGGATATATCTGCCTAACAGGATCTGTAATTAAATAATTTTTAAACGGTATTCCCCTCGGATAATTTTTCGCGTAAAGATCTCTAAATGGATGGTAGAGTCCGATAATCGTATCTGAAGGAATCGGCAACAAGCCTTTAAGAAAAAATTGCCAAAAAAATAAGAAAACTAATCCTGTAATAATTAAAACAGGAAAAATATTTTTCATATCTCAATGATATTCATCACTTCTTTACAAAATCTATCACCGCTAAAGTATCTTGATCTTATCACTGCTTCATTTGACATCTTTTTCATCAATCTATCGTTATTAATTAATGAAATCGTTTTTGCTGTTAAGTCGGAAAGAGTATCCCATAAAAATCCGTTTTTGCCATTTTCGACTATTTCCTTCTGTCCTCCTGCATTAACAACAACAGGAACTACTCCTGCACCCATTGCTTCAACAGTTGATATACCAAAGTGTTCCGCGTATTCTGGATGTTTAATTAAATCTTCTCCGAATCCCGTAGCATGCCAGTAGATTTTTGCCATAGAATAGACATCCCAAAGCTCGTCATTCGTTTTATTTACTAAAAATTCGATCGGATAACCAATGGCTGTTGATCGAAATTTTTCAAAAATTCCTTCTTCTCCTTTCCTAATACTCACGGCTAAAATAAACTTCCAGTCCTTAAGTCCGCTTTTTATCATTTCTTTAAAAGTGTTCACCATAACCGACTGTTTTTTATAATCGCTAATGCCTGTAGCGCTGTCTTTTGGCCTGAATCTTCCAACATGCAGAATTATATCCTGCTTGATTTTATTTTTAGAGTTTATTTTTATGGGCGGGTATAGAACCGTACTGGCAACACCCATTTGTTTATCTATGTATGATTTTGAGTAGTAAGAATTACAGAAAACCCGATCAACACGAGATACCTTAAGTTTGGTCAGAATATTTTTTTCCGTTTTCAACGGCTGCTGAATATGAATAAACAGCTTTTTTGCCAAAACTAAAGGAATACTGCCGTCGCTTAAAAAGATAATCACGTCATATTTTCTAGTTTCCAGTAAACGTTTAATGATATTTGTCTTTGGAGAAAAAATATTAGAAACAAGAGAAACATTAGATAAAGCAATCGCAAACCTGTTACTTAGATTATCTAAATCTCTCCTATTGTTCCAGAAAATACTAACATCATTATCTTTAGCAAGACACTTTGCTATCGACATCATGTATTTCTCCCCGCCCCCAAGATCGTCGAGATATGGATCATAAATTCCTATTTTCATTTAATTTCGAATTAAATCTATTTTAACAGTGTTTGGATAGAGTTGCAAAACTATATATGATGTGTTACATTTTATGCAATGACTGGTTTTAATTCATTTTCTTCAACAATTTCCCCTATAACCTTCAGTCTGCTTTTTATTTGGCAGCTTCTATGGAAAGGGCTTGCTCTTTGGAAAAGCGCAAAACAAAATCAGAGAAATTGGTTCATAGCAATAATAATACTTAATACCCTAGGCATACTTGAAATAATATACCTTTTTAAATTCGCGAAGAAGCCTATGAAGATTCAAGAACTTATGTTCTGGGAATCAAAATAGCCACTTTCTCTCTAGAGCTACCGTTGTTGCAGAAATCAGAAATATCCCTAAAAAAGCAAAATAAACTCCAAAATTAAAGCTTGAAGGATTATAAACAAAATCTACTTTATGAATTCCGGCAGGAACAACAATTGCTCTAAATGTATAATCTGCTCTATAGATATTTACTTGCCGTCCGTCTACGAAGGCTGTCCATCCCGGATAAAATACTTCGGACAAGAATAATATTGACTTGCTTTTTGCAGAAACTGAAAGTTTAATTTTGTTTGCAGTATAATCGGTTATTGAAGCATTTCCAGGATTTTTATTAGTCTTTGGAAGTTTTCCTATATTCTTCTCTAAAATAACCTCATGCCTTAGATTAAAACCTTTATTAAACATAGTATCTATGATTTTTTGAGGCTCACTAACTACCCTATATTTACCAACAAGAAAAGCATGCGGAAATGCTTTTGTATTTCTATAAAATTGATACTGGCTGTCTTCGTAAATAAGTTTAAATTGATTATTGGGATATGTCCAAAACGGAAAAGCCCAAGGAAAACGGCCGTCTGCTATCTTATGTACCAGATAACGTATGTCTAAGAGGTTAATTGCCTTAGGAACAAAAATACCTTCTTTGGGAAAAATTACTACGGATCTGGAAGAATCTTTTATTTTCCCGTCATCCAAAGAAGCGATAAACTCACCGTATCTTTTATTATATAATGCATCGTATCCTTCTGTTATTGGCAAGTGATAATAAACAGAATCTTCTGCTCCGAAGTTGCCCATAACTCTGTGGTATCCGGAGATCTTTGCAAACGCCTTTGTTGTGGCAACTTGGGGAAAAACCAATGACGAAGGATCGAAAGCCTGCCATTTAGCCGCAAACCTAAGCATATCAAAAGCAACAATTGTAATTATTATTACCTTAACGATACGCAAGATAAATCGTCTGTTTTTAATTTTAAATTTATTAAACAAAACGATAACTATTAAAACCATCAAGGAAAAAGCTATAAATATAAGTGTTGAAAATAATAAGTTATGCTTAGTTACAGCAAGATTATCATGCACGGTAATCTTGCCAAATCGAACGACTAACCAAATCAGTACAAATACAAAGGTAAATCCGCCAATCCAGGCAAAAATTTTCTTATATTTATTTTTAACTATGTCTTCCAATAAAAAATCATACCCAAAAGCCGATAGCGCTGCAAAAGCAAAGCTAAAAAGCACAATTATACGGCTGGCGGCGCTTGTGGACAATACGGGGATATGAAGCCTAACCATAAAATCCAATAAAGGGGTATTGAAAGCAAGAAGAATGGACAATAAAGATAATATGAGTAAAAAAAGTATATGTCTACTTTTTTTACTTATTATTGCATAGAAAGCCAGTAAGAAAGGTACAATACCTATATAAGAATTCCATTCCGCATAATGTCCAAACCAATCATTTCCGGTAACCGGATTACCAAAAAAATCAGGAGACAAAAAGGTCGGGGAATAACTCCAGGGTATAAACTCTGTTTTCTCAAATAACCGACTCCTTATTGCGTTTGCGTATAACTCAACTGATGGTAAAATTTGAGGAAGAGTTAATAAAATACCAAAGGCACTATAAAGTAAGACATATAAACCAGAGCGATAATCATGTGTAATATATAGTTTATAAACTATATATCCTAAAGTAACAATTAAAAAGTATATACTTATCTGAAAATGACCGCTAAAAAAAGATAGAGGAATTATAAGACTTAAAATAAACAAAAAAACCGTCTTTCTTAAATTAAAGTAACTTTCTACGCAAAATAAAGAAAGGGGCAAATACAATATGGCATAATCAAGGGTTGCATAACCCATCCATACGGTCATAAATCCACAAAACATAAAAGATATTGATCCGACCAGACTGCCTGCCTTACTTCTTTTAAGAACTCTTATAAAGAGATACATAAAAATACCGGCAAGGAGAGGCTGAAATAAAACCAAGATACTCCACGCATCTATAAAATGGGGTGTAAGGAAAAATAATATATTAAAAGGCGATAACACTGCCGACTGATAATTTGCCAAAAGAGGAGTTCCCGAAAAACTGTATGGGTTCCATAATGGAACTGTACCGTTTTTCCATAACTCAATCACCAGATGTTTCCATGGATATATTTGACTTGTAACATCCGGCATTGCTCCGTTTTTGACAGGTCCCCAAAATTGTTTATAAGCATCCCAAGGAGCAAAGTGATTAACCTGATAAGTCGAGGAATACGGCACAAGACCTTTAATAAAATATGGGCTCGCAAAGATAAACCATATTATGAGTATAAAAATTATCGGCCAGAATTTTAAAAAAAATTTCATCAGTTTTGACTTTTATTCTGCATTTCCCAAAGCCTGGCATAGGTTATAAACATGCTGAATGACTGATATATACTTTCAACTAAACCGACTGTTCCTTTTTTCCACCCTCGCTGTCGGCAATAATAAGTAAAAAAAGTTGTCAGCATGACGCGGGGAAATCTCCACCAGGTCATTTTGGGATGTCCGGCTTTAAATCTTAACTCTGCTTCTATTTGTGACCACTTAATTGTCTTCTCAAGCATAGAGGTTAGATCACGATGAGTATAGTGAAGCAGAAAACCATTAAGTTGCCCCATTTCTCCTTCGATTAACGGTGTTTCGTGAAGCTCTCCTTTCCATCTCATAAGACTTTCTTTCTTAAACAATCTTTCCAAACGCTCTATATATGGCCATTCATTTTTCTCTTCCGAACCTAAATAGAAATTTTTCCTCTGGATTTTAAATGCGGCAATATTCCTGTTTTTGATATTCTTGTCCTGAGCCTGTCGAATGGATGATATTTGATACTTGATATTGTCGCGAAGCAACTCCGTAACCCTTTCGTCGGCATCAACATACAGAATCCAAGTACCTTTTGCCTTTGACAAACCATAATTTCTCATTTTGGAAAAATCATTAGATTTAAAAGAAAAAACAGTTGCCCCCATTCTCTTGGCAACATCAACCGTTCTATCTTCCGATCCATTATCAACAACGATTATCTCATCGCAAAAAGAAACCGAATCTAAACAATCCGCTATCATAACTTCTTCATCTTTAGTAATCACAATCACCGAAATATTATTTCTCATATACTCTTATCTATAACTTCCTCTCCCCAATCTTCCAAGATAAAAATCAAGAATTCCCCTCTTCTGCCATTTTCTGCCAAACAATAAAATCCTAAAACTTTCTCTTATTAATGCTAATTTAGAACGAATCGGAGAGTAACTCATACCAAAAATCATTCTGTTCCTGGTAATATAATAATCTTGAAGACTTGAACCCGATCCGTCTGACGAACCAGCATTTTTGTGCCAAATTATAGAGTCTGGAACATATAAGATTTTAAATCCTGCAGTTTTTGTCCTTATGCTAAAATCACTGTCTTCATAATATAAAAAGTATTTTTCATTCAACATCCCAACTTTCTCAAATACCTCTCTTTTTACCAACATACAGCACCCCGTAGCAATTTCCGTCTCTTCCAGTTTATCAAACTGACCACGATCTACCTCGTCAACTCCAACGTGATACCCTATTACATTTTTCCAATCAATCTTCCCGCCTGCGTACCACAACACTTTTCCCAACTCATTAATCTTATATCTGGATTTATGGAATTCGCAGTCTTTGGCAAAATAAATTTTCGGAACGGCGATTCCAAACTTGTTATTATTTTTTATCGAAGAAACCAGTTTTTCAAGAAAATCTTTATCAACTATCGTATCATTATTTAAAATTAAGATATAATCTGCTCCCTTTGACAACGCGTATTTAATGCCAATATTGTTTCCGCCGGCAAAACCCAAGTTATTATTATTCCTAATAACGTATGCCCCCAATGACTTCAGATTGTCGTTAGACGCGTTATCAATAATTACAATGTTAACGTTTAATTCTTTTGGAATAAAGATTTTTCCCAAAGATGATAGACACTCTGACGTATCTTTTACACCCTTATAATGAAGAACTATAATAAAGACTTTTTTCACGAACTTAACAAATTATTTTTTACCAGTTTTATATCTTCTAATAATTGATTCTTCCCCAATATAAAAATTATGCCGAAATATAAAACTAATCCTGAAATAAGTAATATTAAAACCGAAAAAAGACTAATAGGAATAGACCGCTCAATTAGATAAAGAACTAAAATCATTATCACAGTGGAGATTAACGGTAGCCTTATGCTCTTGAGCAAATCGAAATCTAAATGATCCCTTTTTAATATCAAAAAAATGGGTATAAAAGAAAGATTTATAAATGCAGAAACAATAGCAAATAAATTAAAGCCAAAAATCATTACTAAAAAAGAAGCGATAAGCCAGGTAACGACAGTCCAAGCGATCATAAAATAAAGTGTAATCTTGATTTTACCGATTGCATTAAGCAAATTAGTCATTGGCACAAGCATAGATGCCAAAAAAGCATTAAGGACAAAAAAACACAGAGAGATAAAAGCAGGAGACCATTTAGCATATTTTGGCACTAAATGAAACAGGAGCGGAAATAACAGAACGATCAGTGCAAGTATCGGAAAAACAAATAAAGCAATTACAAAGATAGACTTCTCGAAGGCTTTTTTTAGATTTTGTTTATCGTGCTGAAGCCGTGCAAAAGAAGAAAAAGTAACTTTTATGACATTATCCATAATAAGCCTAAGAGGCGTAAATGCCCACTTTTGGGCAAAACCTATATAACCCAGTTGAGATGCGGGGAGTATTTTACCTAGAAATAGTATAAAAAGATCATCCTTTATAAGAGCTAAAATACTATTTAGCTGAAATGGAATTCCAAATGAAAGAAGTTCCGTAAGAGCGCTTTTGGAAAAAGCAAAACCTATATTCCAAGGTGCAATAAGATAAATTATAATAAGTCCTGTTATGCTTCTTGCCAAAACAGCGACTGTAAAAGCAGTAATACCAAACCCTTTAATGGCGAGAGTAATCACTACCAGACTAAAAATAACCGTCTCTGCTATTTGCACGATCGCCAGTTTGGAAAATTGAATATCGCGCTCAAGAATCACTGAAGGAATAGTTTTCAAAGAGGATAAAAAAAAAGCTACGACAAAAGCCTGAAACAACCAAATACCCTGCGTTTCCAAACGGAAAAATTTGCCAATCCAAAAAGATAATGTTAGCATAATTATACAAATACCACCAACCAAAATTTGCTGAGTAGTAAAACTTGTTCTAAGCTCTATTAATTCTACCTTCTCTCTCTTTTGAATAAGAGCACCCGAAAGACCGATATCAGAAAAATAAGAAAGTATCTGGTTGATCGAAGAAACTATAAAAAACACTCCAAATGCGGAGGAAATCCAAGGG
>JAJZOC010000066.1 GCA_021852095.1 bacterium
GGGCATGGCGGTTCAACTTCTCACTTCTTATTTCTCACTTCTAACCTCTAACCTCTGGGTGGTATACGACGACATAGATCTTCCTTTGGGAACAATGAAGATTAGATTTGGCGGCGCGTCGGCCGGACATCACGGCATTGATTCGATAATCGAAAGTTTAAAAACCGATAAATTTTGGAGATTCAGAATGGGAACCGGATTTCAAGATCAAAAATCAAAAATCAAATATCAAAAACTAAGAAACGTTGAGGATTTTGTGCTAAATAAGTTTACAGCCCCAGAGTGGGGAAAGGCGCGCGAACTTATTAAAAGGGGCTCAAAAGCAATTGAAGAAGCACTTGAGAACGGAATGGATACGGCGATGAATAGATTTAACACCAAGTAAAACTATTGTTACATTGTTAAATTGTTAAATTGTTAAATTGTTATGACGAGACACCTCGGACGGTGGCAGGCTGATCCCGAGCGAAGACGAGGGAGAAGCCATGACTCCTCCGAGGTGGATAAGCTATGCAGACAATTAAGCAGATTCTTAAAAATTTTAATCCTGCAGAAGATAAATATATTTCCCGCGAGTTTCAGTCGTTTGGTATGTATCTGACAGAAAGTCTTGATGATTATAAACATAAAAGTCTTTATATAAAATTGGCAAAAACAACGCATAGATCAATTTTAGAAAAAGCCCTATCCTATGTTTCGGATTCAAAGGCGAAAAATAAAGGAGCTCTTTTTATGTGGAAGCTTAAGCAATTAAAACAAAATAAGCAAATAAGCAAATAAGCAAATTTCAAATCAATAAGAAAATGATAAATAATACAAATAAAACAAGAGATATTCATGAAAGAATTTATGAATTTGTCTTAAAAGTTTTGAAACTACTTAGCCTTTTACCGAAAACGTCTATTAATTTAATAATTCTTGATCAAGGAAGTCGTTCGGTAGCTTCGGTTGGAGCTAATGATCAAGAAGCTGATGCTTGTGAGAGTCGCAAGGATTTTATTGCTAAATACTCTATCTCTAAAAAAGAATTAAAGGAAACAAATTATTGGTTGAGATTAGCAGGTGACATAAATTCATCATTAAAAGTAGAAATAGATAAAGAAAAACAGGAAGGCAAGGAGCTTCTTTTAATAATTAGTTCAATTATTAAAAATTCAAAAAGCAAATAATTGTTTATAGTATTAGAAATTTAATTATTTGAAATTGATTTGCTTATTTGTAATTTGTTTATTTGCTTATTTAATATGACGGCTCATATTTTCATCTCCGGTTTTGTGCAGGGGGTTGGTTTTAGGCAGTTTATCAAACGGCAGGCGAGGGAATTAGGGATTACCGGTTGGGTTAGAAATACTCAAGATAATAGAGCGGAAGCGATATTTCAATCCTTAGAAAGTTCAGAAAAGTCGGCAAAAGAAAAAATTGAAAAAATGATTGCTTATTGTAGAAAGGGACCGTTTCTGGCAGAGGTAAAAGATGTTTTGGTTACTTGGGAAACTGCGCAAAACAGGTTTGAAGATTTTAAAATAAAAGCATAAAGGAATTATTGTTCCAAATTTGCTTTGCTAATCCAGCCGGAATTTTCCTGTCCTTGATGGTTATAAAGATAATCATGATACTGCCAAAATTTTCCCTGTTCATTGGCACAGTAGGCGCCTTCTGCCGCGGTAACAGAATCCTGTCCTAAAAATGCGTAGTTTCTGAATGCGAATTTTGCTTTTCCCGTATCTACATAATTTTTTATAATTTGTCCTTCTACATTCTTGAACCACTGCTCGCAAAACGGACATTGAAAATCCGCAAATTCAATAATAGTTACCGGCGCATTTTTATTGCCCAATATGGGAAGATTCCCAACGCCTACAGATACTCTTGATGGAGTAGGGGTTGTAGAAATCTGGATATTGCTTTGGGCATAGGCTTTTTCTGTAAAAAGATTAGCTAGTGGCAGCATGCCGTTTTGAGATTTAGCCAATTCCTGATTAATCATTGTCTGAAAAACACTGTAAGGCTGGGCACCGACAATAGGATATCCGTCAATAAAAATAGTCGGCGTTCCCGAAACGCCTGCTTTTTGTCCCGCAGCCAAATCGTTTTCTACAGCTTTTTCGTATTTGTTAGATTCCAAACAGGATTTAAATTTTGCCGGATCCATGCCTATCTGTTGAGCAATATGAAGTGCTCCTGTTGCACTGGGAGATGGTGTATTTGTCTGGTTATTTTCCAAGTATTGCACTTTTGTATAGAGCATGCCTATAAAAAATGCGGCGACAATAAGAAGAATAATCAAAATCTGCGCGTATGGTTTTGTTGGTTTTTGGTTGCTGGTAAAAGAGGCAGATTCGATATTTGATTGAGAAACAGATTCAGTTTTAGACAAAACGGGTTTTTTAGGAACTATTTTTTTTGGTTTTCTTGTTGACTTTGTTGTTGATTTTGTTGGCATAGAATAATTCTATAGATTTACTCTCTATTTGTCAATTAAAATTTGTCGGACGGCAGGTGGGATGCATCGGCTAATAATTCCTGTCTAACTTGATCGTTTTCAATATTGAAAATAGACACAGAGGTATTTGGCAAGGAGCCTTCATATATCTCTGTCTTACTAAGATATTTTATTAACACTCGGATTACTCCGCCATGGCTAACAATTGCTACTGTTTCTCCTTTATGTTTATTTAAGATACTGTCAAATACAGCTATAACTCTTTTTTCAAATGTCTGATAGGATTCTCCGTTTTTTGGAGTTTTCAGAAAAAAATCTTCGGGTTTTCCAATAAAGAACTGTTCGATTTCACTCCACGGTTTTCCTTCAAGCTGTCCAAACGATCTCTCGTTTAATCCCGCATGTGTTTTTATTTCTATGTTTATTTCTTTTTCTATATATTTTGCGGTTTTGATCGCCCGTTCCAGTTTTGACGCGTAGATTTTACTAATCCGCGAATTTTTTAGTCTCTTGGCAAGCATTTTTGCTTGCTGTATGCCTTTTTTTGATAGAGGAATGTCGGTTTGACCCTGTACAAGACCTTTTTTGTTCCATACGGTTTCTCCATGTCTGACAAGTATCACTATAGTTCTCATAGGAATGATAATATACCACTCTGCAATAATTTTCAAATTTGTGTATATGTCTTCGAAGCATTCAAAATTATAGTCTAAACTTATTATAACTATGCCTACCATAAAATTAATGCTTCGTTAGGTATTTTGTATTTTGAATGCGAAGAGGTATAGTGTAAAAATATAACAGGATCAAAAAACAAATATTGACAAGTCTTTATAAAGAGGGATATAAATAGTAGGACACTAAAATGAAAAACGAAGATGCGGTAACAGAAATTCCGGAACCTAGATTATCCAAATTTCTTTTTGCCAATATTTCGTTTGCTTGGTTTTGGGCAATAGTCCGGCTTTACGTTGGCTGGCAATGGTTTAATGCAGGTCTTGAAAAAGTTCAAAATCCTGCTTGGGTTGGGGAAAAATCAGGAACTGCACTGCATGGTTTTCTTCTCGGAGCGTTTAGTAAATCGGTAGGAGCGCATCCGGATGTACAGGGATGGTATGCCTCTTTTCTTAACGGATTTGTACTGCATAATATTGCTGTTTTTTCTTATCTTATTTCTTATGGGGAAGTTTTGGTTGGAATAGCTCTTATTTTGGGAATTTTCACAGGCATAGCGGCGTTTTTCGGAGCTTTTATGAACATGAATTATCTTTTGGCAGGTACAGTCAGTATAAACCCGATATTGTTTCTGCTGGAGCTTTTTCTCATTCTTGCCTGGAGGGTTGCCGGCTGGTGGGGTTTGGACAGATTTTTATTGCCCATCCTGGGCACTCCTTGGAAAGCCGGAAAACTTTTTAAGTCCAAATAACCGAGAATAGATATCTAATTTCCAAATATCTGTTGATATGGTTACTACGAATATATCAGTATATTTGTAGCAGATCTTCAAAAAGGCATAAATTCTTTTTTGGCAAAGTTTAAAATCTTAGTATATAATACCCCAATATATGGGAGACGGTAAGCCGCTATCCAAAACGGCGAGTATATTAATTTCTGCTTTAGAAAAAGAAGATCTGCCAAAGAACGAAAACAAACTTACAGTAAATCCTGTTGTTTCTCAAATAGCCTATTTGTATGAAAAACTGCGTAACGCCATGGAATATAGAGAAGACGAGGTGATTTTAAGGTCCACTATAGAAAGAATTCTTAAACGGCGTCTTCTTCTTGGAGGCAATCCAGCTACCATATCGGAACCCCTGCTTCGTGAGCTTTTATGGGCGCGCTATGTTCCAAACGATCATATAGGTGATAAAGTTGTTGAGCAGGTAACTGCTTCTATAAGTCTTCATTTAACCCTTAGGCAGTCTCTTATAAAAAAAAGGATATTAGGGGAGGGAAGGATTAACGAATGGATTTATCAGTTGGTTTCATCAGATATTGCTCACATTGTAAGCCCTAATGCGGAAAGAGAGATCATGGCAAGTTTTATGTTTCAGGTTTTAAAAGAGCATGTTACCATTTCCGATGATACTAATCAGACCAGAGACGCCCAGGTGTTTTTGGCTGTCAGAAAGGCATTTAATAGGGATGATATTGCTATTTTACGGTACCAGCTGTTTAAGCAATTTTTCGGCGAACTAACTCAAGGAAGCCTTGAGAAAACAGCAGATAATTTTATAGAAGGCTATAAAGAAATAAACAGAGAGATTTACTATCCTGTAAAGGATATTATCTATTTGTATATCAAAAGAAAAACGCCGCCGTTTCTTATTTTGGAGGATGTGCTTCGTACACAAAAAGGTAATATAAAAGCTGTTTTAGAAGACAAGGTTTTATTTGAAAAAGTAATTTTTAGTCTATGCGATTTGCGGTATCAAGGTATTGCGTCAAAGGTTAGGCGCGCTGTTATTAGAAGTGTTATTTTTGTTCTTTTTACAAAGGTTGTTATCGCAGTTTTGGTTGAGGCAAGCTATGAAAGAATAATCTATGGCCAAATTTTTCTTAATTCTATGCTTTTTAATATTTCAATCCCGCCTTTACTTATGATTGGGGTCGGAGCATCTATACGGATTCCCGGCCGCGATAATTCAAAAGAGATATTAAGAGAGATAACAACGGTTTTATATGAGGACAAACCGGTTCTCGGACAGACTTTAGTCGTTAGAAAGAAAAAAGATAAAAAAGAACCGATATTAAATATCATTTTTACTCTTCTTTGGTTTCTGGCTTTTTTGGTTTCTTTTGGCGCCATATTATTTTTTCTAATGAAACTGCATTTTAATATTGTCAGCGAGATGGTATTTTTGTTCTTTTTGGCAATCGTATCCTTTTTGTCCTACAGAATAACTTTAACTGCGAATCTCTATACTGTTTTAGAAAGACAGGGAATTCTAACACCGATTATTGATTTTTTCTTTATGCCTATTGTTCGGGTCGGCAGGGATTTGACTGAAGGAATATCACAAATAAACGTTGTGCTTTTTATATTTGATTTTTTAATAGAGACTCCGTTTAAAGGATTGTTTTCTTTTTTTGAACAATGGTTCTTGTTTTTGCACGCAAAAAGGGAGGAGCTGGGATAGAAAGATCAACCCTGCGACTTCGCTCAGGGCGAGAAATCAAAGTGCAAAAATCAAAAATAAATAAAAAACTAAAATTGCTATTGACAGAAAATTCAAGTACTGGTATTCTAAATATGTTTTATGTCCGCGTCAAACGCGGCTTCGCAGACAAGAAGTATTAATATATGGCAGATCTAGTATTTACAGATTCTAATTTTGATGAACAGGTTCTTAAGAGCAAAATTACTGTTCTGGTTGATTTTTGGGCGCCGTGGTGCGGACCTTGCAGGATGGTTTCTCCGATTGTTGAGGAGTTAGCTCAAGAATACGCAGGAAAACTTTTGGTTGGCAAACTTAATGTGGACGAGAATCCCCAAACAGCATCTAAGTACAGCGTTATGAGCATACCGAGTTTAATAATCTTTAAAAATGGAGAGCCTGTTAAAACAATGGTGGGCGCGCAGGGGAAAGAGAACTATAAAAGGGAGATAGAACAAATCCTTGAACAATAAGCAAATACTACAAATTTCAAATAAGCAAATCAATATTACAAATTATTTAATTTCGAATATTACAAACGCCTCGGTTTATTTGAGTATTTGTATATTTCTTTACTTGATATTGATTTGACATTTGTTTATTGGCTTATTTGTTTATTTTTATGTTTGACGTTATCATCATTGGTTCCGGACCCGCAGGTTTAACTGCCGCAATTTATACAACCCGCGCAGATTTAAAAACTCTTCTTATTGCCGGTACAAAATGGGGCGGACAGCTTCAGTTAACTACTCTGGTTGAAAATTTTCCCGGTTTTCCGGATGGAATCCAAGGGCCTGATTTAATGATGGCAATGCGAAAGCAGGCGGAAAGATTCGGAACGGAATTTGTAGATGCGGATTTTACTCAAGCTGATTTCTCAAAAAGTCCATTTAAGATTTCAACAGCAGATACAACTTATGAAGGGAAATCTGTAATAATTGCAACCGGTGCGGACACAAAATGGCTTGGAGTTCCCGGGGAAAAAGAAAAAATCGGACGCGGAGTTTCTTCCTGCGCTCCATGCGACGCTTTTTTTTTCAAGGACAAAAATGTGATTGTAACAGGGGGAGGAGATTCTGCCATGGAAGAAGCGTTGGTTTTGACGAAATTCGCAAGACAAGTGACAGTTGTTCACCGGAAAGATACTTTTCGCGCCAGCCAAATTATGCAGGATAAAGCGAGATCTAATCCTAAAATAAAGTTTGTTTTAAACAGTAAAGTTACAGAAATTTTAGGCGACCAAAAAGTAGAGAGGGTAAAATTAAAGTCTCCTTTCTCTGTCATCCCGAACTCGTTTCGGGATCTTCCTGAAAATAAAGAGATGCTGAAACAAGTTCAGCATGACACTTCTGAAGTCGCTTGGGAGATGCCGATTGACGGAATTTTTGTCGCGATAGGACATATGCCAAATTCCAAAATGTTTTCCGGCATTGATACTGACGGAAAAGGGTTTATCAAAGTTTTTGATCATTACAAAACAAATATTGATGGAGTTTTTGTTGCAGGAGACGTCCACGACAGCCTTTATAAACAAGCCATCACCGCCGCCGGGTTTGGTTGCGCCGCGGCTTTGGAAGTAGAGAGATGGTTATCAAATCAATAAAGTGATTCTCCGGTTGCAACAATCTCGCCGTTCTCGAGGGCTTCGTCCTCGCATCACGGTGTCGATGTTGCGCGGCAGGCCGCCGCAGGCTTCGGCTGTGCAGCCGCATTAGAAGTGGAACATTTCCTTCGTGAATAAGAACAATAACTGCGTTTAGATAAACTTCTCATCATGCGTGATAAGTGCTAAGATGACTTTATGTCGGTTATTTCAGTTAAAAATCTTATTAAAAACTACAAGGTTTATAAAAAGGAACCTGGATTTTTTGGGGCAGTTAAGAGTTTATATTCAAGAAACTATGAACTGATCCCCGCAGTTTCCGGTATTTCATTTGAAATAGAGAAAGGGGAATTGGTTGGTTTTATCGGTCCTAACGGAGCAGGGAAAACAACTACTCTAAAATGTCTTTCAGGTCTTCTTTATCCATCCAGCGGAAAAGTGGAGGTTTTGGGATTTAATCCCTGGAAGCGGGAAAATGCTTTTCTTAAACAAATCTCCCTCGTCATGGGGCAAAAAAACCAACTATGGTGGGATCTGCCGCCTATTGAGTCGTTTCTTCTTAATAAAGAGATTTACGACATCCCAGATAAAAAATTCAAAGATACGCTTTCGCAACTTTCAAAGCTTCTTGATGTAGAAAATATCTTAAAGATCCAAGTCAGAAAACTTTCTTTGGGGCAGAGGATGAAATGCGAACTTATCGCGGCAATTCTCCATAGCCCAGGGGTATTATTTCTTGACGAACCTACGATTGGACTAGATGTTGTTATGCAAAAAAACCTGCGTGATTTTGTCAGAGAATTTAACAGAAAGTACAATTCCACAATTATTTTAACCAGCCATTATATGGAGGATGTAAAACAGCTTTGTAAGCGCATAATTATAATAGATCACGGCAAACTTCTTTTTGACGGAGAACTTTCCGATATTGTTAAAAGGTATGTGAAGGAGAAATTTATAAAAGTACTTTTTGAGAAAGATGTAAAGCGTGAAGAAATTGAGAAATTTGGACATCTGTATTCATACAAGAGGGAAGAATCTATTATTGCGGTAAACAGAGAAGATGCTCCTTCGGTGGCCGCGGAGATACTTAAAAAATTTGAGGTGGAGGATATTAATATAGAAGAGCCGGATATAGAAGACGTAATCAGAGACGTTTTTACCAAAAAATAAAATGAAATATTTAAGAATGTTTTTTCTTCACAGTCAGTACGCCTTTGCAGAGAGAGGCAGATCTTTTGTTTGGTTTTTGTATTCAATTA
>JAJZOC010000017.1 GCA_021852095.1 bacterium
TCATAAAGCATTGAGTCTGCATAATAGCAATTTTTCGTTTTTACTAAGGGGGACGTTTCTATTGTGCTAAAGGGGGACGTTTCTATTGTGGTGTAATATAAAAGAAGAAAGGGTTGACGGAATGTTTAAAAAAGGATTATAATAAAAAGGATAAAGGGAAAATACTTATGAGAAGGATATGCCTAATACAGATTTAATTCAACTTGAAAAAAAACTTCTTGAAAAAGAAGAAAAACTTGAGAAAGAAAAAGCAGAGCTTGTTAAACTTCGGGAACAGACGGATAACCTAAGAGAGGAATACCTTAAGCACTTAGAAACAATCTCCGGCGTTACCTACGAGGAAGCGAAAGATAAACTTCTGAATGAAGTTGAAGAAAAAGAAAAAGCCTCTATTGCAAAAATCATTAAAGAAAAAGAACAAGAAGCAAAACGAACTGCGGATAAAAAAGCACAAGAGATTTTAGTAGACGCAATGCGTCACGGCGCACTTAATTATATAGCGGAGTACACGGTGTCTGTTGTAAAGATTGCCGACGAGGATATGAAAGGAAGAATAATAGGTAAAGAAGGTAGAAATATCCGAGCATTCGAACAAGCAACAGGAGTGGACATAGATTTAGACGAAGAAGGCATTATAAGGCTTTCTTCTTTTGATCAAGTACGTCGGGAAGTGGCAAGACGAGCTTTGGAAAAGCTTTTAAAAGATACCCGAATACAGCCTTTTAGAATAGAAGAACTAGTTAATGAGACAAAACAGGAAGTAGAAAAAATCATGTTTGAGGAAGGAGAAAAATTAGCTCACGAAGTGGGGGTTTACAATCTATCTGCAGAAATATTGTCTTATTTAGGCAGATTTAAATTTAGAACTTCTTATGGCCAAAATCTTATCGTGCATACTTTGGAAGAAACAAAAATAGGTATTCATATTGCTCAAGAGATTGGTGCGGATGTAGATATTGTTCGGTTAGGATGCTTGTTTCATGATATAGGTAAGGTAGTAGAAGGAGAAGGAAGTCATGTGAAACTTGGAGTTGACCTTTTAAAAAGATTCAATATGCCCATTAAAGTTATTAATTGTGTAGCAGAACATCACGAAGATAAACCATTTTCTTCTATAGAATCAATTATTGTTTATATCGCAGACAGCATATCGGGAGCTAGACCGGGAGCAAGATATGAAGATTATGAAGAATATGTAAAAAGATTAACGACAATGGAGGATATAGCCAAAAAATACGAAGGAGTAGCAGATGCATATGCTTTTGAAGCAGGAAGAGAATTAAGAGTTATAGTAAATCCTACGACACTTGATGACGCGAGCACTATTTTGGTTGCCAAAAAGATCCAAGAAGAAGTCAGTAAATCGATGGCAGTTCCCGGCGAGGTAAAGGTAACAGCAATTCGAGAATTCCGCACGGTAGCGAAAGAATCCGCGTAGTCCTCTAAAAAAGTTTTTACTTCTTGACAAAATTGTTGTTTAGGTTGTATTGTTAGTCTAAACTATTTTTTGCCCAAAGGAGGTGATAAAATGACCAAAAAAGATCTTATAGATTTAGTATCTAAGAAAGCAAATCTTACAACAAAGGCTTCTAGAGAGGCTGTTCAGGCATTTACGAACGGGGTTCGTGACTCTTTAAAACGCGGAGAAAAAGTCGTAATTACGGGTTTTGGAACATTCAGTATAAGGAAAAGAGCCGCCAGAACAGGAAGGAATCCAAAAACAGGAGATAAAATTACCATAGCGGCAAGAAAAGCTCCTGGTTTTAGTCCCGGAAAAACTCTTAAGAAAGCGGTAAGATAAAACCTTACAGGTTTTGCTATAATATTAACAATGACAATAAGATTAAGAACTGCTTTTTTCTTAATAGTCGGTTTTATTATTGTTTCGTTTTTATATATAGAACGCGCTATTTTAACGCCGTTTATTTTGGCTGGGATTTTTGCTTATTTGTTTAATCCTCTAGTGAGTTTTTTGTCTATTAAAATAAGATTGTCGCGTTTGATATCGGTAATACTACTTTATGCTGTCATTTTTCTTACTATAGCTTTTTTGGGTACTTTTATTAGCAGTCAAGCTATAAAAGAATCTTCGGAGTTAAGCATGTTTTCTCGACAGTTATTACTTAGTACAAAAGCACAGCTTAGCGCATCTCCGCCATGGGTCCAACAAAGCGTAAGCGAAACACTTTTGACTCTTCAAGGATCTAATTTATTTTCAACAAAGTCTATCTTTTATTTATTCCCTCAAGCGCTCTACAGGATATTTGGATTTATTGTTTTTATGTTTTCTTCTTTTTACTTTTTGAAAGACGGAAGACTTATGTTGGATACCATACTTAATCTAATTCCAAACAATTACAGAATTGAAGTAGAGATATTGCTTAAAAAAATTAATACAGCTCTTAATGGTTACTTACGGGGACAAATATTTTTAATATTTTTTGTTTCTTGCGTATTATTTATCGCATTGTCTATATTAGGTGTCCGTTTCGCGCTTTTGCTTGCTGTTTTTTCAGGATTCGCGGAGATAGTACCTATTATAGGTCCTATTATTGCAGCTTTAGTTGCTATTTTGGTAGTTCTTATAACAGGAAGCGTTAATTTTTATCTAACACCTTTTACTGCTGCTTTAATTGTGGCTGGTATTTATTTCGTTGTACGTCAGTTTCAGGATTATCTTATTTCGCCTTATATTATGGGTAGAATAACGAAGCTTCATCCTCTTCTTATTCTTTTTGCCGTCTTTGCCGGTGATCATCTTTGGGGAATCCTTGGTTTAATTCTTGCTGTCCCCATAGCGGCAGTCATAAGAATTCTTCTTGAATTTTCTTTGGATAAAATCAACGAACAGGATTTGGATATTAAACATGATATGGGTTTAGAAAACCCAGGAAGAAATAAGCCGGATTCTGTTTAGTTTTGCAACTAGCCGCAATCTATCTAACGCCCTCAAACTTTGATACATAGGGTAAAACACCTTTAAACGTATCATTCGGAGGTTGCAGCAGGTAGGATTGGCCGTTTCACTCCCGCTCGTCTCTGTTCCTCTCAAATCTTGTCAATTCAAGATCTGTTTTTAGCACCATATACGGGTAAATGCTAAAACACCAGACGCGTTTTAACGCGTTCGGAGCTTTCGCCCCATCCCCGGTTTTACGCCTGTCCGGACTTTCCTCTCCCCTTCGCTCAAGGCTACTAAGGAGTAGCGGCACTCTTCCTGGGCATCATATTTTACCACAAAGCGCTTAAATAAAAAATCTATAAAATTTCTAGAATAATAGTGTTCTATACATTGCATAAGTCTTTAAATTCGCAGGTTTTGCAAAGCAAAGAGTGGCTGCATACAAAATTGCTCGTTTCAATTGTCTGCTTTTTTTTAAGTATTTCTTGCTTTGCTCTTTCGAGTTGTTCTTTTGTTCTTGTTGTTGTTAGTTTAGTTTTTGTTTCCAGGAAATGCAAAGACAAACGAATCTTTTCCGGCTCAACTCCTAACAAGCTCCCCTTGATCTCCGTTGCCGCCAGAGCATAAAAGGTAAGCTGAAGATTTTCTGCTAAACTTCTTTCTTCTGGCATATTACTGCCTGTTTTATAATCTATTATTTCCAGTATATCTGCTGATTTATTTATTCTGTCTATTCGTCCTCCAACCTTTAACCATTCTTTGTCCTTTCTTACATAAAATTGAAAGGGTGTCTCAAGGGAAGTATTCTCTTCGAGAATACTCTCATTCAAGTTTTCTTTAAGATAATCCATGATTATTTTTTTTGCTTTTTCAAAGGCTTTTTCTTCCAATTGTTTACTTTGGTAACCATCGTTGATCCAATTATTTTTTAACAAATCAATCATATGCTCTATCTTCGTATCTTTATTTTTAATAAAAGATTGATAAAAATCCCGCAGAGTAGCATGAACACTGATACCAAAACTTTGAGCGGAACTTGGCGGGGTTGGAATTTTTAAAAAGTATCTTAGTTTATAATGCAGGGGGCAGATCTCAAAGGTTTGAATTTGTGAGTAAGATAAATAAGTAATAGGCGGAATTTTAAATAAAGACTTCGGTTTATCCTCTTTTTTACTAAACGACCAGTCCAGAAGGGTTAATTGTTTACTGTCTGAATTTCCCTTTTCTAAGGATTTCTTTATTTCCTCTTCCCCTAGTGCTTCATAAACAAAAGGAGATATTTTTTTCTCTCGTTTTCCTTCTCCATAATATTTAGCACCTGTTAAAAAAAGAAAATCACGTGCTCTGGTCATACCTACATAAAAAAGCCGTCTTTCTTCCTGAAGATGAAAGTCTCCAGATGGTAAAATTTCTTTTATAAGATCTGCGGGAACGGGAATTTGTTCATTCCTTTCTCGTGTTGGAAAACGCTGTGAAACCAAATTTACTAAAAAAACAACCGGAAATTCAAGTCCTTTGCTTGAATGTATCGTTAATATATTAACGGCATTATTTTCTGCCCAGTCGTCGTTTGACACCAAAGGGCTTTCTCCCATATCTACAGCTAGGTCTATCCATTCGACAAGAGAAAAAACAGAAGCTTCCTTATGTTCTAATTCATAGGTTTTTAGTTTGCTAAAAAACTTTGCGACATTTTGCGCTTTTTCAAGATTTTCTTCTGTTTTTGCGCTTGAGTAGTAATTTAAAAGCCCACTGTCTGTAAAAAAGTAATAGAGAATTTGCCCCCCTGTTGTTTTTGACACAAGGTTAAGGTGGCGCTTAATCATATCCGAAATATTTTTTAGTTTATTTTTGGCCTCTTCATTTAAAAACGGTATCTCACTAGCTGATATTGCTATTTCCATGCTTTCGAAAAGGCTTACGTTTTTTCTTTTGCCAAAATTTAACAAGCTTGCTATCTCATAACCTTGAAGATTAAATATCGGCATTTGCAAAATTCTATACAAAGATACGCTGTCTTCTAAATTAGATAGTATCTTAAGGTAAGCTATTAAATCTTTTACTTCCTCTTTTTTAAAAAGCTGTCCTGGTCCTAAAAATTGACAGGGAATGCCGTAATGCTCAAGTATTTGCATGAAAGGAGCGCTGTGATCATTTGCCCTAACAAGAATAGCAAAATCCTTAAATTTTAAGCCATTTTTTTTTATTAAGTCTTTAATTTTTTCAGTAACAAACTCTGCCTCTTTTTCAACCGACTCGCAGAAAGTAAATTCTATATCTTTTCCGGCTGTTTTTCTTTCCGATGTTAGTTTTTTATTTATATTTTCTCTTATCTCCAATCTGTCTGGATTATTATTCTGTATAAGAGCGTAAGATTTGTCTAAAATTTCTTTTGTTGATCTATAATTTTTAGTAAGGGTTACTATTTTTGTCTTAGGAAACCGTTTTCTAAACTGTATCATGTTTGATATCGCCGCTCCTCGCCATCTGTATATAGCCTGATCGTCGTCTCCAACAACCATAATATTTTTCTTATCGCCAGCTAAGAGAATACTCAACTCATTTTGGGCAAAATTAGTGTCTTGAAATTCATCAACCAAAATATATTTAAATTGCTCCTGATATCTCTTTAAGACATTGGGTCTTTTTCTAAACAACAATAAAGTGTTAGCAATAAGATCGGAAAAATCCATTACTCCCTCTTTAAGTTTAAGCTCCTCGTATTTTTTGTAAGCATTTGCCAGCTCTAGATATTGTTTTTTTTCATCCCCATCCGACTTCTGGCTTTGAGCCCAAGCGAGATACTCATTTGGCGATACGTCTTCGTCCTTAAGTCTTGAAAAATGGTTTGTCATTCCCGTTAAAAATTTATTCGGGTTTCCCAAAGGAGAAAAATAATCAAGGTTTAGACGATCGAGATTATTACGCAGAAAAAGAACGCTTTCCGACTGCGTAAGAAGGCTATAGGAGGGATTTAACCCAATATGTATGGCGTCGTTTTTTAAAATCCTTTCGCAAAATGCGTGAAAGGTGGAAATCCACATTTCTGTATATCCATAAGGCAAAGCGATATCCACCCGTTCTTCCATTTCCATTGCCGCTTTTTCCGTAAAGGTAAGGGCAAGTATTTGGTCTTGGGGAATTTTTCTCTCAAGCACCAGATATTTTATCTTTTCCGTTATAACCGTTGTTTTGCCTGTGCCAGCGCCAGCAATAACTAATAAAGGACCTTTGTCATATTTAATAGCTTCTATCTGTTGGGGATTAAGGGTCTTGCTATCTTGTGCCATCTATCTATTTTACCACAATTGGGTTTGACTCTAACTTATCTTGGATCTCTCGATTACACCCGAGGGTAGTTTGCGATTAAAACTACGGAGATTTAATCCGAGTTCCCACCTTCCAGGTAGGAACTCAAGGTAGAAACACAAGCAATCTTGTGAGATCGCCACGGCTACGGCGTCACCTCGCAATGACGTAGTTTTGATTTCTACTTTAAATAATAAAATTAAACCATTAACAAAACAGGATTGATAAATTCAAGTTAGACATGATATCATAAATTTATGATATTTGAAGATCCAAAAGATGAAACTCCAACAGCAGATGCTGTTGAAAATTTTTTAAAGGAAAGATATAAAGCTGATATATCAAGTCAAGGGCAAAAAGGTCAGTTAAAAGATGAAGCTGATAAAATTAATAGAGCTGAATCAAATGGAAATACAGAAATTGAACGAAGCGAAAATTTGAAGATTTTTAAAAAATTAGAGGAGATTATCCATAGGTATGGACAAAATGGCGTAAGCACCGAAGGAGGACAAGTGGCGTTTACCCGTCAAGATAAATTAAAGATAGAAGATAGATTTGGAAATGATTTTTCAGAAAGAACAGATAGATATTATATAGGCGTATCTTTTATAAAATCAAAATTAGATACCAAAGATCTTGAAATGATAATTGAAACGTATGCAATTGGTCCACTGCCTGAAAATATCGCCTATCCATTTTATTTTATATCCGCTCAAAGAGACACTTATGATATGACTTCTAGTCCTTGTGAACCATTGCCTAGTGAGTTTATAGCCAAGAATGGCGACATTTTTACTTCTCGTAATGGATACTTTTTCGATGAAAAGGGAGTTTCATATAAGATAGAAAAAGTTTCAAACATCACACAAAAGTTTAAAGAGATGGGAGACGATGTGGTAACAGGTGGTGGTTACACGCCTGAATTATATCCAAAACTGGATATTGTTCCTAATAGCGTGGCAAGGTTTACAAGCTTAGATCCAGGAGACTATGAAAAAATTGGGCGAGCAATTCAGCAAATTAATTCAGGAAATGTACTCTTCGGTAGGTCTACGCCCATATCTGATATTATTTAGAATCGCGCAGATTACGTCTTTAAGGCGTCTTCAGATTACATCTATAAGAGGCTTTATATTTCTAAATAGCTAATCTTTAGAGGGTGTTTTTTCTTCTATCCGTTGCGCGGAGTTTAGATTTTCGCCAATTTTAGAAAATCCTGCGGAAACATTATGGAATTGGGAAGACGCATTTTGTAAATGTCTGCCCAAAGTTTCCATACCATTTTGAACCTTTTCATAATCTATCCTCATTCCTCTTAACATTTTAAATATTTGTTTTGATTTTGCTTCTATCTCTTTTCCCTCAAAGGATAAAAGAATTGTTTGAAGATGAGCATAAAGTGTAGTTGGAGATACAATATACACTCTTGAAACCCGGGCATATTCCATAATCTCCATCATATTTACCAATTCGTAGTACACCGATTCGCTCGGCACATACATCAGAGCAAAATCCATTGTTCCCTCATTCGGCAGAATGTATTTTTTAGCAATTGAATCTATATGTTTTTTAACATCGTGGGTAAATTCTTTTTGAGCGCTTAATTTTTGCTCCTCTCTCTCCGCTTTTACCATTCTCTGGAAAGTTTCCATTGGAAATTTAGAGTCAATCGGCAGAATTCCGGCGTCTGTTTTAATCGCCGCATCAACCTTTTCTCCGGACTTAAACATGTATTGGAGCATAAATGAATTTTTGGGAAACATTTGGGAAATTAAATCTTTCAAAACTTGTTCTCCAATATTACCTCTTATCTTTGGACTTTTTAGAAAATCCTGAAGCTCTCTCATGTTTCGTCCAATCTCGCTCATCTGTCCAACCTCACGACTTACATCTCTTATAACTTCCGCGGCTTTTGTAAGCCGGTCGTTTAGTTGTTTTGTATTTTCCTGTAAGACTTTTGTCATTTCGCTTGAGGAAGAACGCATGGCATCATTTAGGGTGCTATTTGTTTTCTCAATGGACGTCTGCATGCTTTTGAGCCATTCCAAAAGCCCCGCATCCGTCTTGTTGTTTTTAAGCTCGCTTATCCGTCTTTCCAAAAGGAAAATAATCAAACCAAATCCTAAGATCAAAATAGCGCTTACAATAATAGTTTCCTGCATATTTATTATTGCTTATATTGTATCACGTGCTACGTTTCTTGACTT
>JAJZOC010000088.1 GCA_021852095.1 bacterium
TATGAAGCAAAAACTTGAGAATGGACGCATGGATAGAAGGCCGCAGGAATTCAGAATCTAGAATTAATAATTCAGAATTAAAGACCGAAGAGAAAAAAACTACAAAAGAATCCAAAAGTAAAGAAGAGAAAAAGCAAAAAAACATTAAAGCTAAAACAACAAAGAAAACTCAAGTTAAGATTGAAAAATAATTCTAATTTCTAAATTAAATTCTGAATTTTAAACTCTGAATTCTAGACTATTATGGTTGATATTATACTACTTAAAAAACTTCGTCAAGAAACCCAAGTATCTTTAGCTGATTGCAGAAAGGCTTTGGAAGAGATGGGTAATAATTACGAAAAGGCTAAAGAATGGTTGGGAAAACATGGGATTGAAAAGGCAGAGAAAAAATCAGAAAGGGAAACCTCGCAGGGTTTAATTGAAAGCTATATTCATCAGAGCGGAAAGGTTGGGGCAATGGCAGAGGTTTTATGCGAAACCGATTTTGTTGCCAAAACAGACGAGTTTAAACATTTTGCTCATGAGGTTGCAATGCAGATTGCCGCAATGAACCCAAAAGATGTTCAATCTCTTTTGAAACAAGAATATATTCGGGATAGTTCAAAAACAATAGAAAATTTATTAAAGGAAACAATAGCAAAGCTAGGAGAAAATATTGTAGTTAAAAAGTTTCAGCGCTTCGAAATAGAATAGATAGTTCAAAGACTTATCGCTAAAGTCTTTTAGACTTTTAGTCTAAAATATATGAGTTTTGACGAAGTCAAAGACAGAATGGGAAAGGTTTTAGATGTTTTGCAAACCGATCTTAGCACGATTAGAACGGGTAGGGCAACGCCTTCTATAATAGAAAATGTTGCTGTGTCTGTTTATGGCGGGTCAACACGGCTTAAACTTTTAGAATTAGCTACGATCACAGTATCGGACCCTCAGACGCTTACTATTACTCCGTTTGACGCTTCAATTATAGAAGAGATAGCCAAGGGTATTTTGGAAGCCAATATTGGATTTACGCCGGTTACAGACGGTGGATTAATACGGATTACGATTCCGCCCTTGTCCGAAGAGAGGCGAACCCAACTTATCCGCCTTATGAAGCAAAAACTTGAGAATGGACGCATTATGGTTAGACAGGTTCGTCATGAAGCAATGAATGAAATTAAAAAGCAGGAGAATGATAAGACAATATCGGAGGATGATCTTTTAAGAGTAGAAAAAGAGGTTCAGAAAATTACAGACGAGATAATTTTCCAGATAGAAGAACTTGGCAGACGAAAAGAAGAAGAACTGATGCAGATATAATTTCTAATTCTTAATTTCTAATTTCTAATCAAATCTCAATGAAAGAAAATATTACAAATAAGCAAATAACCCAATAAGCAAATCAATAATACAAATTCTAAATAATTAAATTTCAAATTATTTAACATTTGAGATTTATCTATTTGAAATTGATTTGTAGTATTTGACATTTGCATATTTGCTTATTCTTATTGGTAGTATTGTTTACTAAACTTAAACGATATGTTAATTACAATAATAGTTTTTCTTGCCATGTTAAGCCTTTTAGTTCTCATCCACGAGGCTGGGCATTTTATTTCCGCAATAAAATTTGGAGTAAAGGTTGAGGAATTTGGATTTGGATTGCCTCCAAGAATATTCGGTATTAAAAAAGGCGAAACTATATATTCAATTAATTGGCTGCCCATTGGTGGTTTTGTGAAACTTTATGGGGAGGATGAAGCTGGAGCCGGCCGGCTCCAAGTCAAAAGTCAAAAGTCAAAAGTCAAAAGTTCTGATGAGGGACAGGCGTTTTATGCGAAAAGTCCATGGCAAAGGGCAGGTATAGTATTTGCTGGAGTCTTAATGAATGTTTTTCTATCAGTTGTTATATTCTATGCATTTATTTTGATATCCGGTTTTAAGACAGAGCTTCCGCTTTTGGGGAATCATAACTTTTTCTTCGTTGATCAGCGTGTCAATTCAGAAATTATAGTTAGCAGTGTTTCTAATAATTCACCGGCGCAAAAAATTGGGATCACGCCTTATTCAAAAATAATTTCCATAAATGGTAAGGGAATAACCGATGCTCAATTTTTAGTCAGTGAAATTGACAAGAATAAAGGCAGAAAAATAACAGTGGTTTGGCAAAATCTAAAAACAAATAAAATTTTTAAATCTATTGTTGTTCCCAGGGCATCTCCTCCTAAAAATCAAGGAGCTTTGGGAATTGCTTTTTTCCCGTCTCAAACCGTTGTTTTAACTTATAAAACTCCTTTAGAGAAGATTTTTTCGGGCTTCATACACCCTCTAAATTTATTGGTTTATAACTTTGACATAATTGGTAAATTGGTTGCTATTTCCATAAAAGAAAAAACATCAGCGCCAATAGGGAATGCGGTTGCAGGACCCGTTGGTATATTTTCAGTTGTGGGCAGTATAGAGAAAATACCCAATTTAAAGGAGAAAATTCTTGAATATTTAAATCTGGCCGGTCTTTTGTCTATTTCTTTAGCCTTTTTTAATGTTTTACCAATACCAGCACTTGACGGAGGAAGACTTTTCTTTATCTTAATAGAAGCGATAACAGGAAGAAGAATTAACCAGAAAGTTGAGAGCTATATTCACGCGGTTGGCATGGTGTTATTGCTTTTTCTTATAGCTCTTATTACTATTCATGACTTTGAGCGTATCTTAAAAGGCGGTTTATTTTTGTCTCCTTAAACAGTAATGATTATTTCTCTGGAGAATTTGCTGAAAAGGTTCGGACATAATGCTTTTTATAAAAGCGGCATAAAAGTAATAAAAGTTAAGAATCCGGAAGAGGGAATAAAAACCGCGGAAAATTTGTTAATTGATATCCTCAATAAAAATTCTGTTTTATTTTTGTCCGGCGGGAAAACCCCAAAATCTCTCTATGAACTTTTGGCAAAAGAACAAAAATTAAGAGTAGGTGCGGCGGCTTTAGTTGACGAAAGGTACATACCAAAATCAAAAATCCCCCCTTCGCCAAGGCTTCGAGGGGCAAGCAAAAGGCAAAAGTCAAAAATAAAAGGAATACAGGAAGGTACGAACGAAAAAATGATAAGAGATACGGGATTAATACAATATATAGAGAATATAGCACGGTTTTATCCGATACTTGAAGATAAGACTGTTGGGAAAAGCGCAAAAGATTATGATAAGATAGCCAGGTTTTTACTTGAGTATTTTCCAAAAAGTATTGGAATTTTAGGAATAGGCGAAGATGGGCACACGGCGGGACTGCCGTCCCGAAGTCAAAAGTCAAAAGTCAAAGGTCAAAAATACGTGACAGCAATAGATAACTTTCCCGGAGAATTCAAAGACAGGATTACTTTGAATTTCAATGCTTTGGCAAAGATGGATTTTCTTCTGGTTTTGGTTTTTGGGTCCGCAAAGCAGACTGCGTTGCGATTGATGTTTGCGGAGGGATCATTCGAAGAAATTCCCGCAAGATTTTATTTATTGCCGGATATTGCAAAAAAGACGCTTTTAATTACAGACCAGGACATTAAATAAACAAATAATCCAATAAGCAAATATTACCAATCAATAAATGAAAAATAAAATATTAACTTATGTTACGCACTTCGTCATTCTGGTAAGCGCAGCGCATCCAGAATCCTGACGAACCGTAGATTCTGGACAAGCCCCGATTAGATCGGGGCAAGCCAGAATGACGGTTCTGCTTAATCTGAGATATTAATTCGGCTATTGATTTGTTTATTGGGTTATTGGTAGTATTGGTTTATTATGTTTAGTCCTTTTGTAATGATTATTTTTGGAGCAACTGGAGATTTAGCGATAAATAAGCTTTTTCCGGCTCTCTTGTCTCTTTATAAACAGGGAAATTTAGGTAAAAAATTCTACATAGTGGGTTTTGCCAGACGGCCTTTTGATGATAATAGTTTTACAGAATTTATAGAAAACCAATTAAATCTATCGAAAGAAGAAAATAAGATATGGCAGGATTTTTCCAAAAAAGTCTATTATCAAAGCGGGACATTCGAAAAGGAAAACGGCTATAAAGATCTGGTTGATATGCTTGCAGGGTTTGATAAGGAAGTCGGAGCTTGCATAACCAGAATTTTTTATTTAGCAACGCCTCCTGATAACTACAATACAATACTTGATTTTTTATCAAAAACAAAATTATCAGAGGGGTGCGGGCAAAAAAGCGATAAATGGACAAAATTGGCTATTGAAAAGCCATTCGGCAAAGATCTTGAGAGCGCACAAGACTTGGATAAAAAACTCTCTTCAATTTTTGCAGAAAAGCAGATTTTTCGGGTTGATCATTATTTGGCTAAAGAAACTGTTCAGAATATGGTGGCATTTAGGTTTGCTAACGGCATATTTGAACCGGTTTGGAACAATAAATACATTGATCATGTTCAGATTACATGGGCTGAAAAAAAAGGCGTTGGGAATCGGGGCAAATTTTTTGACGGAGTCG
Organism: bacterium; assembly: GCA_021852095.1. Taxonomy (GTDB): domain Bacteria; phylum Patescibacteriota; class Microgenomatia; order Levybacterales; family UBA12049; genus JAMCTM01. The sequence continues at coordinate 4,478 of JAJZOC010000088.1, forward strand.
GACTTTTGCGCGATGTTATGCAGAACCATTTAATGCAGCTTATTTCAAGTGTTGCTATGGAACAGCCCAAAAGCTTTTCCAGGGAAGATATGAGAACCGTCCGAGCAGATGTTATAAAATCTATAAGATGCGTAGAAGAAGATGAAGTTTGTAAATTTACAGTAAGGGGACAGTATGCCGGTTTTAGAAATGAAAAAGATATTGACTCTGCCTCTAAAACCGAAACATTTGTCGCTTTAAAGCTTTTTGTTGATACGCCTCGTTTTAAAGGAGTGCCTTTTTATGTGAGAGCCGGTAAGAAAATGCCAAAAGATGTTGTTGAAATATCGATAGTTTTTATTCAAACTTGCCACATCCTTTTTAAGGAATTCGGCTGTCCGGAAATCGGTAATGTTTTGACAATCAGAATCCAGCCGGACGAGGGGATAAGTCTTCGGGTGATTGCGAAAAAACCTTCCGGTAAACTTTCTCTCGGTACGGTTAATATGAAATTTTCTTATCAGGAGGAATTTGGAACAAAAGGGAAAGATGCATACCAAAAACTTTTGCTGGATGTTTTGTCCGGAGACCAGATGCTTTTTAACAGAAGCGATGAGCTTGCCAGTTCATGGACGTTTATAACAAAAATTCTGAAAGGCTGGGAAAAGAATTCAGAATCACGAATTAGGAATTATGAATTAGAAACATGGGGACCAAAAGAGGCGAATGAATTAATTGAAAAAGACGGCCGAAAGTGGCTGTAAAAATACAAGTCTAAAAACTCTTTAATCTATAGTACGCTGCTACATAGCACGATACCATGGAAGGTTATGACAGTTACGTTTGAGGATTTTGAAAAATTAGAAATTAGAATCGGCAGGATTTTGTCTTGTGAAAGAATTGAAGGAACAGACAGGCTTTTAAAGCTCAGTGTTGATCTCGGTTCTATCGGGGAAAATGAATCTGAAGAACAAGATTCAAAGTCTGCAAGGAATATAAGGCAGATTGTTTCGGGCATTGCCCAGTTTTACAGCCCGGAAGATTTGGTGAATAAACAATGTCCGTTCATTGTCAATTTGGAACCGAGAAAATTTAAAGGCGTTGAAAGCTGGGGAATGATTCTGGCAGTTGGGGTTGATGATAAAGCTGTACTTCTTCATCCGGATAAAGAAGTACCGGAAGGAAGCAAGGTTAAATAAATTATGAAAATAGGTTTTATAGGACTTGGAAAGATGGGTTCACGCATGGTTTTAAAACTTCTTAAAGAGGGACATGAGATAGTTGTTTGGAATAGGTCAAACGCTCCTGTTCAGGAGCTCAAATTCAAAATTCAAAATTCAAAATTCAAAATTGAAATTAAAAATTTAAAAGTTGCGGAAACAATAGGAGATTTGGTTAATAGTTTAGAATCTCCAAGAGTTGTTTGGCTTATGCTGCCGGCCGGATCAGTAACACAATCAACGCTTGATGAATTGAGTCAATTTGTTAAACGAGGAGATATTGTGATCGATGGAGCAAATTCGAACTATAAAGATACTCAAAAAAGCTTCGAAGAGCTTAAGAAGAAAGAGATAAGATTTTTGGGAATCGGAGTGAGCGGAGGGATTATCGCAGAGAAAAACGGATATCCTTTGATGGTTGGTGGAGAGAAAAGCGCTTATGAATTCATACAGCCAATTTTAGATTCTTTGGTAAAGCCAAACGGAGGATATGAATATTTTGGAGTAGGCGGAGCAGGTCATTTTGCTAAGATGGTTCATAACGGCATTGAATATGGCATGATGCAGGCCATTGCCGAGGGATTTGGTGTTTTGCAAAAGTCCGAATATCATCTTGATTTAGTCAAAATCGCCTCTTTGTGGCAAAAAGGGACAATCGTTTCGGGATTCCTTATGGATCGGGCAAAAGAGGCGCTTGAAAAAGATCCTAATCTTGATAATGTAAGCGGCAATGTTCCAAGAGGAGGCGAGGGAGACTGGACCGTTAGGGAGGCAAAGAAACAGGGAGTAATTATTGAGGTAATAGAGAAAGCTGTTGATTTTAGAAAAAGATCGGAAAAAGATAAAGCAGTTCAAGATTCATTTACCGCAAAAATGATTAACGCGCTGCGCAATGCCTTCGGCGGCCACAAAGTAGATATGACACTTTAATATAAAGTGGGTATTTATTTATTTTTTTGGGTAATAATTATGCGATCCGCAAGCCAAAGATGATCCTCCAAGTCTCTATAGAATGATTTTCTTACTAATTCGTCTTGGAAAAGTGAATCCTTTAGTTCTCTAAGGCGGTTGTGTGTAAAAAGTTTATCTGGTTGACCACTAGTTCTAGGATACTTAATAGTAATTTCTCTAGGAGGATTACTGTCGCAATTGCGTATTTGGAGATCAACAATTCTTTTTAGAGCAGACATTGGTAATGTCCGCGGATTCAGAGATAGAGCAATGGATTTTTTGCCTTCTGATAAATAAATATTTTCTTGTTCTGGTTTTGCCATAGGCGGTATTATACAATAATATATTTTTATATGCTATACTGACTTCATGTTATATTCAAAACTGTTTGGAAAAACCGTTAAAGAAGCTCCGAAGGATGCTAATCTTATATCGCATAAACTACTTTTTCAGGCTGGTTTTATCAGAGAAAATACTGCCGGCAGATATTATCTTTTGCCTTTGGGTCTTTTGGTTCACGAAAAAATAAAAAAGATAATAAAAAATGAAATGGATAAGGCAGGCGCACAAGAAATTATAACGCCTGTTCTTCATCCTATTGATTTGTGGAAAGAGACAAATAGAGCAAATTCTGTAGGATTTGAGTTGATGAAAATAAAAGATCGAAATGACGCGGAGTTTGTTTTGGGCGGAACTGCGGAAGAGATGTTGGTTGATTTAGTACGCAAGTTTCAGATATCTTATCGTGATTTGCCTTTTAATCTCTATCAATTTTCTACAAAATTTAGGGATGAACTTAGGGCGCGGGGCGGACTTCTTAGACTGCGTGAGTTTGTTATGAAAGATGCGTATTCATTCCATGAAACAGATAAAGATTTTAAAACTGAATATGAAAACATGAAGAAAACTTATGCCCGTATTTTTGATCTGTTAGGACTTAAAACAATTATTGTTGAATCGGACAACGGTTATATTGGCGGAGAATATTGTCATGAATTTGTTGTTGAAAGTCCGGCAGGCGAGTCGAAGTTTTTTATGACGGAGGATGGATCCTATGCGGCGCACGAGGAAGTTGCTGTTTTTTATCGCGATAATAAAAATCTTGACGAGGAAGAAAAACCAATGCGAAGCGTTGAGGCAAAACGAGGTAATACCATGGAAGACGGTAGAAAGTTACATGGTTTACCAATGTGGCAGCAAATCAAGGACTTGATGATGGTGAATGAGAAAGGACAAATGATTTTGGCAGTCATCCGCGGAGATTTGGATGTAAACGAAATAAAACTTCTTCATGCTGTTAAATCGTATAAACTTCGTCATGCAACGGAGCAGGAAATTAGAGAACTGGGATCAGAGCCGGGTTTTATTTCTCCAATTGGTATAAAAGAGTTGGCAAAAAAAAATAATGTCGAGCTGATCGTAGTAGGGGATATATCTCTTCGGACAATTAAAAATGCTTATACAGGAGATAATTCAAAATATCGGGATTTGATGGATGTAAATATTGATCGGGATTATAAAATTGATATTGAGGCGGATATTGCTTTGGCAGAAGAGATATATCCC
>JAJZOC010000049.1 GCA_021852095.1 bacterium
TTTAATGTTTTTTTGCTTTTTCTCTTCTTTACTTTTGGATTCTTTTGTAGTTTTTTTCTCTTCGGTCTTTAATTCTGAATTATTAATTCTAGATTCTGAATTCCTGCGGCCTTCTATCCATGCGTCAATTATATAATCCGTAATAAGCTTTATTGAGCCGAGGGCATCATCGTTAGCCGCGATCGGATAATCTATAAGATAAGGATCTGCGTTTGTATCAACAATACCGACTGTTCTGACATTGGTTTTTCTTGCCTCTCTAACCGCCAAATCTTCTAAATGGGTATCAATTATAAACAAGGCGTTTGGCACCTTATCCATATCTTTGATGCCGCCGTAGAGCTCTTCGAGCTTTTGTTTTTCTTTTTGATAAAGCCCTATTTCTTTCTTTGTGTATTTCGTTCTTACGTCTTCGCTTTTAAGTAAAAGGTCAAGATCCTTAAGACGTTTAAAATTCTTTTTAACCTCGGAGAGATTTGTCAGAAGACCTCCAACCCAACGGCTGGTAACCCAATATAATCCTTCTGAATCTGAATCCTTTGCCGTCTTTTCCATTGCTTCCCGAAGAATATCTTTTGCTTGATTTTTTGTTCCAACTATAATTAGATTTTCTCCTTTTTCAGCCAATTCTTTAATAAAACGTCCTGCCTCTTCCAAGGTTTCTTTAGTTTTTGCTAGATCAATAATACAGATATTATTGCGGGTTTCAAAAATGAAATCACGGGCTTTGGGATTAGAGCGAGTAACCTGATGGCCGAAATGGCATCCCGCCTCAAGAAGTTCTTCAAGTGTAATTTCTCTCATATTCTTAATCCTCCATCTTGGCAATATTTCCTTAATCAGAATATGAAAACCAAGATGTGTGTGATAAGAACTATTCTATCAGAGTCTGCGAATTAAAACAAGTAAGAAAACTTTGATATATATTTTGTTCATAGAATATGCTAAAATTTTTATATACCACTCCGCAATCATTTTGCAAAAATTATATACCTACGCCCCCCGTCGCTAACATAGCTATGGCGGCGTGCGACCGTAGCTTTCAAAATGACTATTAGTCTGCTATAGTAGACTAATTATAACAAGCAAGAATGATTGCTTCGTTAGGTATTATGGCACTTCGCCTATTGGCTACGAGGCCATAAAGACTTCGTAGCTGAAAGCGGAGAGTCTTTATACTTATTTGAATTTTGAAAGCAGAGGGGTATACAATATGGAGTTAGTCGGGAAATTCTTCCCAGACAAGATCAAAAACAAGATTAATCGGATAAAACAAGGTCTTGCTCCGGCTGCAGAACCCGAAGCAAGTATTCAAAGAATCTTACCTTGGGATGTAAGAGTAGCGATTCGATATGGAGTAAAACTTGATCCTTCGCATATAGAATCTCTTTTAAATTCGGGATTCATTAATGAGTCTATCTACCTTACAACAAAAGCGCTGGGAAACGATAAAGAAAAACAACTTACGTTTCTTTCAGAGTTAACGGATCAAATAGTGCAAGATCCAAAAAATCTGCGTGCCGCTAAACAAGTTATAGATAAAGCAATTAAGACCATTGATAAATCTTATGCTGTTAACGGAACAAAGTTAGCACAAGTTAGCAGACAAGGATTTGATTTCTGGGATAAAAAGTTTGAAGAGTTGTCTTCCGACGAAGTTCAAATAGACAGTACGCCTATCTTAATCGCATATGCATCACTTATTGGAATCCGTCATTTTATTGTAGATCCCGATGGGACGGCACGAAGAACATTTATGATAATGGTTCCAGACTATATCCAAGATAATAAGGAACAAATATGCGGCTATATAATTACGCCAACAAATCCCAAAGGAGAACGAGTTTCTTACCTGCCAAAAAATTTTCAAAGGCCAGATAATTATCTTTTTATTGATGATGCTGTAAGAACAGGAAAACATAAAGAAGATATCTGGGAGTTTTGGAACAAGGATAAAGGATCAAACAATACTCTGGATGCAGCAAGATTTCGAACTCTTGTCCATGTGCCTGTATAAAATAAGTTAAGGAATTGGGAATTCTTGAGAAAATACTTTTACCTCTTCTGCTATCTGCAACAGCGTTTTATTCTTTTCGACTTCTTTTCTAATTGCTTTCCAATATTTACTTCGCGCTTCCTTTTCTTTTGGCATTTCCTTTCCAGCAACTTCCTCAATTGCCTGATTCATCCAAGAGGCGATTCTCTTCATGTCTTTTTCTTTCATACCCCGCGTTGTGATTGCCGGCGTCCCAAGCCGAATACCTGATGGATAAAAAGGAGGCATAGTGTCAAACGGCACGCCGTTCTTATTAACTACTATTCCGGCAACTTCCAGAGCAAACGCCGCAAGAGCACCGTTAACTTTTTTATTGCGAAGATCAATCAAGATAAGATGGTTATCTGTTCCTCCGCTCACCAAACTAAATTCATATTTTAATAATTCCGAAGCAAGTATTTGCGCGTTCTTTACCACTTGTTGAGCATATTTTTTGAACGAAGATAAACCTGCCTCATAAAGCGATACTGCTATTGCCGCAGTCTGGTTATCATGCGGCCCTCCCTGAAGACCTGGAATGATAGCGCTGTCTATTTTTTTCGGCAGGTCGGGATCCTTTCTCAGACCTTTCTCTGTTACCATAATCATTGCCCCTCTTGGCCCGCGGAGCGTTTTATGAGTAGTTGTAGTCACGATATGAACGAAAGGTACTGGACTTGGATGCGCGCCTCCCACGATAAGCCCTGCTATATGAGCAATATCAGCCATAAGATAGGCACCAACTTTATCGGCAATCTGTCCAAATTTTTTAAAGTCTATAATCCTGGGATAAGCTGTAAAACCACAGATAATAAGTTTTGGTTTTTCTTTTAAAGCCATTTTTTCAATTGCCTCAAAATCAAGACTGCCGTCTCCGGCAAGTTCATATTGAACAGCGCGGAAAAATCTACCGGAAAGATTTAAAGGCAAACCATGTGTTAAATGTCCGCCAAAGGCAAGCTTTAAACCCATAAGCGTGTCGCCGGGATTTAAAATAGCAAACTCAACCGCCGCGTTAGCAGGACTTCCAGACAAAGGCTGAACATTAACATACGGAACATCAAAGAGTTTTTTTGCCCGGTCTTGAGCTAATGATTCAACCTGATCAATTACATTATTGCCTTGATAGTATCTTCTTCTAGGGTATCCCTCTGAATACTTGTTGGTTAAGACAGACCCCAAAGCCTCCATTACAGCTTTGGACGTATAGTTTTCAGATGGAATCATTTCCAAAACTTCTTTCTGTCTTTTTTCTTCATCTTTAATGAGTTTGTAAATTTGGGGATCTGTCTTGATAAGGGCTTTCATGCAACCAACTATATCCCAAACACGCAACTTTTACAATATGTTTCTTTGCTTAAGGAAAAGCATAAATTTGGTCTGGAAGAAATTCTCACGGCTTAAGATAAGTTTAAAAATATTTAAATTTTTGCACTTTAGCCTTGAATAAGATATAATCGCAAACATATGCTCGGAGAAACCTATAGATCAGAAGGTCAACCAAGCTCTGAACAAAAAAGAAATGTTTTAATGCGCCCATTTGAACAAACAGATCTTCCTCATGCAACTTCACTAGCGCAAAACAATATCAGAAAAAGCTTCGCCGCTTTATTCCCAAAAGAGGTAATGAAAGCCTATTTAGCTGCTAACAATCAAGACGAACTGAAACATGCTGTCAATGACGAAGGAACAGAAACAAACGTTCTAATGTCTCCTGAAGGAAAATTGTTAGGATTCGCGCTAATAAGATTCAATCCAAGACCTAGAAGGAACGCTTACGGCGAGCTAGATCTAAGAAGACTGCACATTGATGAAACAGCTCAAGGACAAGGACTCGGAAGAAGATTATTTGAATGGATGCATGAAAGAGCCAAGTCGCCTGAAATAAATTCCGAATATGTAACCAGCCATGCAAGCGGCAGTTCACGGTTGTTTTTTGAAAGAGAAGGATGGGAAGGAAAAACTATGTTAAATGACATGAGTAAAAAAGGGACATCTGCTATTGTCTTTGTAGCTCATAAATTAGTTAGGCAGAAAGAAGTAAATCTTTTTAATCCGCCTACTCACATTGTTTATGCAGGAGGCAATTCTGCAAAATCCGAATATCTATCTGAGCTAATTAGGGATCTTAATATCAGCCTTCCCATTATCAGAGTACCAGCTAGGGAAAATGAACAGACTCAAGATGTTGTAGAAGCAGCCACATCAAAAGCTTTATCTGCAAGTGGAATCATTGCTCGGGGTAAAGTAAATCCATTGGTAATTGCCAATGACATACGCGCAGATCTAATGACTACTAGAATAGACAATGAAGGAAAACTAGTATACTCCCTTATGAATAAAGGAAAACCTAAAACTCACGATGAACTTCTGGAAAATTTTCGCATATTAGCCTATACAGCCAGAATCACCGAAAAACCGGCACCATATATAATTAGAACAGCCACGGTATTACATAGCCTAACAGAACCTGATAACGATTCCTATTCTGAACGTGATGTCTCTGTATGGCTCTCTCAAGACATACTAGAGAAACTCTCAACTGAATCCGGTATTGTAGAATACATAAGTGCCGTAAGCGAAAAATTCGGAGCAGATGTTTTAAGCATGTCTGGAGGACTATGTCTTCCCTACTTTTTGGAAATCGGAGCTGTTGGCGGAATGAATGGGCATGATTTTAGAACTTTACCAAAAAGAGAACTAGTAATAAAAGATGCACTGCAGATAGCAATTTCAGGAATAGATAAAAAGATTGTTCGGGAAAGATTCGGATTAATCCAGGTTTAGATGACAAACAATAAAAATCTTAACCTATGATAATAAAAACAAAGTCTGTTCAGGCAAAAAACGAAAAATCTGATGGCATAAGGATCTGCATCATGAGACGGATTAGACCTGAATTTGTTTTCGATATTTGGATGCCAACCCTAGCTCCTTCTACAGAACTCTTAAAGTCTTACCACGATAGAAGAATAGATTGGAAGAAATATGAGAGAAGATTCGCCAAAGAAGTCTTAAATAGAAATCAAAAATACCTGGATATAGTTTTGGACATATCACAAAAGGATATACTTACACTTTTATGCTGGGAAGATACTCCTGAAATGTGTCATAGAAGACTTGTTGCAGAACATTTAAAAAAAATAAATCCTCTGATTAACCTTAGCCTCAAATAGGATTATCTTTCTAGCTCTAAAAATGTATATTTATAGCCGTCAGATTCTCTTTTTTCTTCTGATGTAACTTTTTTAAACTGCGAGTAATCCGGAAAAAAGGTGTCGGCGCCAAAATCTCCCTTAACAATTGTCAGATAAAGCCTATCAACCAATCCTTTTTCAAGTGCCTCTTTAAAAACTTGTCCCCCGCCGATAATAAAAACCTCCCCTTTGTCATACCGAACTTGCCATTCGACTCCGCTCAGGCTCTGAGCTTGCCGAATGAGTTTCGGCATCTTATTAGATTCTGAAATCAATTCAGAATGACAATAACGAGAAGCTTTTTCTATCGCCTCCTTCAATGACCCTGTCAGCTTCGCAAGGTGAGACCTTTCAAGGCTAAACTCTGGATTTCGAGTTATGACGACATTATAACGATTTGGCAAAGGCCTAACCGGCAAAGAATCCCAAGTTTTTCTTCCCATGATAATCGGGTGTCCGTTTGTAACTTCCCTAAAACGCTTGAGATCTTCAGGAATATTCCAGGGTAATTTCCCGTTTTTTCCAATTCCCCTTTTTTCATCAATTGCGGCAATGATAGAAATTTTCATTATGGATTATGGATGGAAATTTATTATTTATATGTGGTATTATATCACTTTAGAAAGGGAAAACATTCACAAAAGAGATAGTAATTCCGTACAAATATTATAGAAATCCCAGTACTACTTCCGTTGAGGAAGTTTTTATAAACCCCGAAGCTGGCACTAATTGCGAACTTTTAGTGCAAGCTATTGTTCGCGCGAGAGGATTTGTTCTCCCTGATCGTATCCGTTCTTCTGAATTATATAAAGACACTGAATATACTAAAATTATAAATGATATTTCAAATGTCCAAACCGGTGACATCGTAGGACTCTGCCCATTAGATAAAACAGATTTTTGGGGAATCCATGTTGGAATAATATGGATAGACGATACAGACACTACGTACGTTGTTCATAATGCTAAACATACCGGCGCTCTCCAAAGAGAAAGGATCGAAGATGCGCTGAAGCATGAAAGACATAATAAGATTGCCTGGATTAAAAGACCTATTGTTAAAAACAATAAGCTTTCAAATCCTCAAGGACTTGATATAATTGGACTTGGATACTTAGCAAAACATATATAAAAAATTTTAAATGAAAGTAATTGCGTATAAAACAAAAAAAATAGTTCCGGGCGATAATTTATATAAAATCCTTGACCAGTATCTGGCAAAAGAAATCAGTGATAAAAGCGTTGTTGCGGTAACTTCTAAAATTATAGCCATTTGCGAGAGCCGGGTGGAAAAAATTAAGTCCGAGGAGCAAAAAGACATTTTGGCAAAAAAAGAAGCAGAGGCTTATCTGCCCCGCGAATATAATCAGTATGGTTTTATGATAACAATCAACAGGGGAATTTTGGTGGCATCCGCCGGGATTGATGCGTCAAACGGTAACGGCTATTATGTTTTGTGGCCAAAAAATCCGCAGGAAAGTGCAAATAAGATTCGTAATTATCTTCTTAAAAAATATCGCCTGAAAAATCTCGGAGTGATTATTACCGACAGCAAACTATCGCCTTTACGCTGGGGAGTAACCGGAGTTGCAATTGCCTACAGCGGGTTTAAAGCTTTAAAAAGCTACATTGACACACCGGATATTTTCGGCAGGCTAATGCGGGCGGAAAAAAGTAATATTGCTGATTCCTTGGCAGCTGCCGCGGTAATTGAAATGGGAGAGGGAAACGAACAAAAACCGCTTGCAATTATTAAAGATGCAGGCTTTATTAATTTTCAAAAGCAAAATCCAACCAAAAAAGAATTAGACAGTTTAAAAATTTCCATCGGAGACGACGTTTTTTCTTCGCTTTTGGAATCGGTTAAGTGGCAAAGCAATAAAAAATAATTATTTCTTCTTTTCGTAATAACCGCCGGCAACCGTCAACTCTCCTTTTATAACAGGATGCGGATCGTAATTCTCAAGGACTATCTTATCCGGCGTAAAATCGGAAAGGGTTTCCATTTTCCCAAGAATCTTAATTGTCGGGAAAGGCTTTGGTTTTCTCTTAAGTTGTTCCTTAACCTGCTCAATATGATTCTCGTAAATATGCACATCGCCGAAAGTATGAATAAATTCTCCGGGCAAAAGACCTGCAATCTTGGCAAGAATAATGGTCAAAAGCGAATATGACGCGATGTTAAACGGAACGCCTAAAAATAAATCTGCGCTTCTTTGATATAGCTGTAAAGACAACTTTCCATTCCTATTTGAAATCTGATACATGTTGTGGCAAATAGGAAATCTTGAAGCATCTTTATTCTCTGCCATTGTGTATAAGTACTCCGGATTCCAGGAATTAACAATCAGATTTTTCGCATCGGGATCATCTTTCATCTCTTGCATTACCCATTTTAACTGGTCTATTGTCCTGCCTTTTTTTCGAGTCGGCCACGAACGCCACATTTCTCCATAAATCCTTGGCAAATTTCCCCACTTCTTGGCAAACTGCGCATCCTCTTTTATTTTTTGAACGAACTCTTCCTTCGTCAGACTTTTGACTTTTGACTTTTGACTTTTGACATATATTTTGTATGGGTAGTCATCCCAGATATGCACATTATTATCAACCAAATATTTTATATTTGTATCGCCCTTGAAAAACCAATAAAGCTCGTGCAAAACTCCCTTCCAGTAAACTTTCTTTGTGGTTAAAAGAGGAAAACCTTTTGACAAATCATAGCGGGTCTGGCGTCCAAAAAGACTATAGAGTTTGATATTTGTCCCCCGATCAACCTTTTTAATCCCCTTCTCCAGCGCTTTTGA
>JAJZOC010000055.1 GCA_021852095.1 bacterium
ATCTAGATAAGCCCTGCCTATGTGATTGAGGTTTTATCTAAACATTACGATAAACTGGATGATGACGCAAAGAAAAAAGTGCTTATCCATGAACTTTTGCATATTCCAAAAAATTTTTCCGGCGCACTTGTTCCTCACCATGTTAACGGCAGACGGATATCCATACTGACAAACCAACTGTTTAAAGAATACAAAAAAGCGACAGGTAAATAATTTTTAATTTTAAATTTTTAATCAATTTCAAGTGAACTAATTTTTAATGATTAAAACAGATAGGATTACATCAGGAATAAGTCTTTTTTAAAAATTTAATCATTTAATATTTAAAAATTGATTTCAAATTTTAAATTTAAAATTTAAAATTAATATGGTAACTATCATTCACGGCGACGATTTAGTTTCCTCCAGAAATTTCTTCCTAGATAAAAAGACTAAGGAAAATGGAATCCTGTTTGACGGATCGAAACTCTATATAACGGATATTATCCAAGCCTTCGAAGGAGAAAGCCTTTTTTTTGAAACAAAAGATTTTTTTGTAGAAGATTTTTTCGCAAAAAGAAAACAAGACGCCGAGTATCAAAAAATTTTGGACTATATAAAAAACAACGAAGAAAAAATAAATATTACCTTTTGGGAAGGGAAAGATGTCGGAAAAGCAAAAACTGGGATATTTAAAAAACCATTGGTTAAAACTTTTAAACTGCCCCAGTCTCTGTTTCTTTTTCTTGATTCTCTAAGACCCAATGCAGGACCTAATTTAATACGGCTTTTTCATCAGTCCATAAAAACTACCGAAGTTAGGATACTTTTTTCCATGCTGATTCGTCAAATCAGGCTTCTTATTGCCTTATCGGAAAATGGAAACACTAGAGATGTAATAGACGAAGTCAAAAGACTTGCACCTTGGCAAAAATCAAAACTTGCAAAACAGGCAGGATATTTTTCTACTCAAGAATTATTAAAAATCCACGAAGCTCTCTACAAAATGGATCTTGCAAGCAAAACCAGCAGTTTCCCCCTGTCTTTAACCGAAACTATTGACTTTTTTTTACTGGATTTGTAAGATATCTTTTGTATGCCTCTTCTTAAGAAAACAATGTTTCGTGAATACGACCTTCGGGGACGCGAAGCACCTGACGAACTCAACGATACATCAATGTATCATATTGGACGCGGGTTCGGCACATTTTTAATAAAACGAAATATCACCCAGGCCGTGGTCGGACACGACGCCCGCGCAACCTCGGAAAGTTTCCATAAAAATGTAATTATGGGATTAACAGAATGCGGTGTAAATGTTATAGACATTGGAACAATAACAACGCCTCTTGGTTACTGGGCACAATATTTTCTTAAAGTTAAAGGTCTTGTCACTGTCACTGCAAGCCATAATCCGGTCGGCTGGAATGGGGTAAAGCTTGGCTCCGATTATTCCTATACCCTGTTAACGGCTGAATTGCAGGAAGTCTACGATACAATCGCTAAAGAGGATTATGTCAACGGACATGGCACTGTTACAAAAAAAGACGTTATTAACGATTATATAAAAGATCTTCTCTCCCGAGCAAAAATTACTAAAAAGTTTAAGATTTTAGTTAATACGGGAAACGGCACGGCCGGACCGATTTATGTAAAGGCGCTTAGGGAGACAGGATCGGAAATCTTTGAACATTTTACCAATGTTGATCCCGCGTATCCCAACTATACCCCCAATCCCGACGGCACCGCAATGATGGAAGACACCGGTAAACAGACTGTAATTAATAAATGCGATTTCGGTATGGCATTTGACGGCGATGGCGACAGACTCGGCCTTACGGACGAAAAAGGAGAAACTATCTGGCCCGACCGCTATATTATCCTTTTGTCAAGACTCGTTCTTTTAAAACATCCAGGCGCTAAAATCGTCTTTGACGTTAAGGTATCGGAAGCGCTTCCTGAAGATATTAAAGCGCATGGAGGCGTACCAATCATGTGGAAAACAGGACATTCATACATTAAAGCCAAGCTTGCTGAAGAAAAAGCCGCGATGGCAGGAGAAATGAGCGGGCATATATTTTTCGTGGATGATTTTTACGGGTTTGACGACGGTCTTTTTGCCGCTTTAAAAATTCTTGAATACCTCTCAATCCAGAATCAGCCTTTATCTGAATTGATTGCCGCAACACCCTATTATGTATCAACCCCAACAATTCAGGTTAAAACAACAGATGAGGATAAATATCATGTGGTTAATAAAGTAGTTAAGGAATTTAAGGATGAAGGTTATAAAGTGGTAGATATCAATGGAGGGAGGGTATATTTTAATGACGGATGGGGATTGGTTCGAGCCTCATCAAATACTCCAACGCTTGTTTTAAGGTTTGAATCAAAGACAAAAGAAGGACTCGAAAAGATAGAGAAGGTATTTAGGGAAAAACTTGATAAATTTGACGTAGTTAGTAAAAACTGGGATACGTCAGGACATTAAGAGTAAAGTTGAAATATGAATACAACTGATTTAAAACAGATTAGAGAGGTAATTCGCGAAGCAACAAGACATCTTGCGGCAAAAAAGGATTTGCAGGGATTTACTGCTAAAAAAGATCTGCGGGAGTTCGCGACAAAAGAGGATCTTGAAAGATTCGCTACTAAAGAAGATTTAAAAAAAGAATTAGATAAATATGCTACAAAGGAAGATTTAAAAAGAGAGCTATCTCTATATGCCACTAAAAAAGATCTGCGGGAAGGATTAGGCACTTTGTTGGTTGGCATAGTAGAAGTTTTGGATAAACATAAGGCGGATAAAACACAGGTTGATGCTTTAGAAGAAAGAGTAACAAAGCTCGAAGAAGAAAGCTATGTTTAAACCCAGCCAATTTGATAAAAGCAAATTCAGCAATAAAAGTTATGCCAGACGGATCGAAAAACCGTGGGGATACGAAATTCACTGGGTTCCCGAAGGTACGCCGTACATGGGAAAGGTTCTTCATGTAGATAAAAACAAACGGCTAAGTCTTCAGGCGCATGACAAGAAACAGGAGAGCTGGTACATTATAAATGGCAGGGCAAAAGTAATCTGGGATAACAACAGTGGCGAATTAATCGAAACAGAACTTATGCCAGGAGAAGGATATACATGTGAAATCGGTCAGCGCCATCGTTTAGCTGGTATTACGGACTGCGAGATAATTGAAGTTTCAACCCCGGAAATAGGCACAACCTATAGATTGGAAGACGACTATAAAAGGCCGGATGAAACCGAGGAGCAGAGAAAAAAAGAAAGAGGAGAATAATAATGAATGACATTATAAATTTAGATAAAAATGTGCTTTCAGCTCTTGATTTTTTCAGCAAAAATAAACCGCCGGTTTTGGATATCAATTCTTTTGATCTTCCATTTGTGGTTGGATCAGGTAACGCCTACAATACTGGGCTTATTTTATTTTCCGAAAAGGCGGCGATATTCGCGGATGAAAGCAATTTTAGAAATTTAATTTCGGCTTTTAATAAAGCAATAAAAAAAGAATTAATAAAGCAATGTATTGTAATTTCCGCCTCGGGCGGAAAGGATTCGGTTTGGGAAATCGAACTGGCAAAAAAATACGGACTATCCGTAACCCTTTTAACCACCAAAGAAAAATCAGACGCGGCAAAAATAGCCGATGAGGTGTATTTATATAAGTCGATTGATGAACCTTATACATATAATGTTTCAACTTATATGGGTATGATTTTATCAGCCACTAAAGAGAATCCTTTGGAAATAAAAAGATATTTGGAGTCTCTAAGATTCCCGGACAACTTTGCTGATTATAAAAGCTATTCATTCATTCTCCCCGATAAATATGTGCAGATTTGTCCTATGCTTGATATTAAAAAAAGCGAATTATTCGGTCCGCATTTAGCCATGCGGGCATTTAGCCAAGGTCATGCAAGACATGCTAAGTTTGTAATTAGATCAAAAGACGAATTGGTAATTTCTTTTGGCTTTGAAAACAAATATTATGGTGACCCAAAGCACAGATGGGATATTTCTGTACCTGGAAAGATTAGTTTTGCCGGGATGATGGCGATTACCTATTATATTGTTGGAAAAATTCAAATTTCAAAACCTCAATATTTTAAAGAAAATATACAAAATTACGTTAACGATTACGGACCAAAGGCATACGGATCGGATAAACCCTTTGATCTTATTGTCCCCGGATCACGATAATAAAACTGATCTTACTTTAAATTGTTCAAGCAGTATTTTAAAGGATAATTTTTAATTCAAATCAGACTTAAATCAAATTCAATTTACTGTTCTTACTTCATGATTTATGAATAGGCTACTTATTGCTACAACAAATGCTGGAAAATTAGGAGAGATATCAAGTTTTCTTTTTGACCTACCTCTCAAAATAGTTTCTTTAAAAGATGTTAATATTACTGATAATTTTGAAGAAATAGGAAAGACATATAAAGAAAATTCCCAAGAGAAAGCTCTTTTCTATGCAAAAAAATCAAATCTTCCAGCAGTCGCAGACGATGGAGGTATTGAGATAGAAGCTCTTGGCGGCGCTCCGGGAGTAAAAAGCAGGCGATGGTTAGGCTATGAAGCATCGGATGAGGATTTAATTACTCATATGGAGAAAGTTTCACGAGAATTGCCAAGAGAAAATCGTCGAGCCTTTTTTAAAACAGTTGTTTCTTTTGCTCTTCCCGGCGGAAAAGTTTGGAGTGCGTCCGGTGAGATAGAGGGGGAGATTGCGAGAAAACCCTATTTAAAACTACTCAAAGGTTATCCGTATCGTTCATTTTTTTACCTTCCCCAAATTAAAAAATATTATCATGAAGACCAATTATCAAAAGAGGAAAATAAGTTGTATAATCATAGGTGGAAAGCAATCGAAAAGTTAAAACCGATAATTGTGGAAGTATTAGGTATAAAATATTAAGTATGATAGATCTAAATTTTCTACGGGAAAATCCGCAACTGGTTCAAAAGGCGGCAAGAGATAAGGGCATTGATATTGATGTAGATCATATTTTAGAAATTGACAAAAAACATCGGGAGCTTCAAGTATCTGTTCAGACACTTCGAGAAGAAAGAAATCTTTTTCTTAAATCCATAGAAGGAAAACCAACTTCTCTACAAATTGAAAAAGGAAAGAATATAAAAGATAAACTGGAAAAAGAAGAAAAGGCTCTAAAAGCAGTTAGCGAAGAGTTAAAAGATAATTTACTGAAAATTCCGAATATTCCAGCAAAAGATACACCCATCGGTCCCGACAGCAAATTTAATAAGGAAATTAAAAAGTGGGGAAAAATTCCAAAGTTCGATTTTCCAATAAAAAATCATGTAGAGATTGGGAATAAGTTAGGCATTTTAGATCTGGTTGCAGGCGCTAAAGTTTCCGGTTTCCGTGGCTATTATTTAAAAAATGAAGGAGCATTATTACACTGGGCAGTTTTAAATTTTGCTTTTACGAAAATGGTGTCATATGGATTTACTCCTATGGTTCCTCCAACATTAATTCACGAATTCGTTTTATTGGGAAGCGGTCATTTCCCATTCGGCAAACAAGATGTTTATCAGATCGTTAATGCCGGAAAAATGGAAACAGGAGAAGAAATTAAAACCCCTATCTATTTAAGCGGGACTTCCGAGCCTTCACTTCTTGCTTATTTTGCAGACAAAATCCTAAACGAAAAAGAATTACCTATTAAAGTATGTGCTTTAACACAGTGTTATAGGTCTGAAGTCGGAGACTATGGAAAAGATGTTAAAGGTTTATATCGCATACATGAATTTACTAAGGTTGAACAAGTTGTGATTTGCAAAGATGATTTAAAAGAGTCGGAGAAATTGCAGCAAGAAATGCAATCAATTTCAGAGGAAATTTTGCAAGAGCTTAATCTTCCTTATCATGTTGTTCAAAATTCAACAGGAGATATGGGTGCGGGGAAATATAGGATGTTTGATACGGAAACGTGGATGCCTGCAAGAGGAAATTTCGGGGAGACTCATTCAAATTCTAATTTAACCGATTGGCAAGCACGCAGACTTAATATCAAATTTAAAAATAAAGAAGTAATTACTAATTATTGTTACACTTTAAATAATACGGTTATCGCTTCCCCAAGAATTTTAATTGCGATTTTAGAAAATTATCAGCAAGAAGACGGATCGGTTATTATTCCGGAAGTTTTACAAAAATATACAGGATTTAATAAAATTTCTCCCAAATAAAATTTATTTTTAACATTTTTTAATGATTTTTACCTCTTTATTTTTTGTTTATTTATCAATCTAAACTCATCATTTTGAAGCAGAGAAAAAATCTTGACAAAGTAATAAAAATACTACAATAATTAGATTAATTCTGCCCGTCTTGATGATGAAGATCTCCTTCGCCAAAAAGGCTTAGGCAGGTAGAGGGAGGTGATTTTAAACATGGCAAAGAAAAAGAAGAAAAAGAAGAAGTAGTTGGTAATATTTATATTACCAATTGATCAGTTGGTAACCCCCTTTCTCTAAAAAAGAAGGGGGGTTTTATGTTAGAATAGATATGCTAGAATAAGATTAGTATGTTAAATTTTCTTGGTAAATTTTTTGACTCCAACGAAAAACAACTGGACAAAATAAGACCTATTATTTTTGAAATAAATGCCTTGGAGGAAAAAACAAAAAAGCTTAAGGACAGCGATTTTCCTAAAAAAACAGAGGAGTTGAAAAAAAGAATAGCGCAAGGAGAGTCTCTTGATTTACTCCTGCCTGAAGCGTTTGCTTTGGTTCGCGAAGCATCCAGGAGAACAATAGGACAAAGGCATTTTGACGTTCAGCTTATAGCATCCGTTGCGCTTTTTTCCGGTAAAATCGCCGAGCAGAAAACAGGAGAGGGAAAAACTTTATCTGCTGTTCCTGCTTTATATCTTCATTCATTAACTGGTAAAAGCGTACATCTAGTTACCGTAAATGACTATCTTGCCCGGCGCGACGCTGGCTGGATGGGTCCTATTTTTGATTTTCTTGGAGTTTCGGTTTCCTCGATAATTTCAGAGCAGTCATTTATTTTTGACCCGTCTTTTGTAAATAAATCCGCCAGCGATTTTAGACTTTATCATCTAAAACCTGTTACAAGAAATGAAGCATATAAAGCAGATATTGTTTATGGGATAAATTCCGAGTTTGGTTTTGATTATCTTCGGGACAATATGGCACAGAATATCTCTGATGTTGTCCAGAGAGGTTATTATTTTGCTATAGTGGATGAAGTAGATTCTGTTTTAATAGATGAAGCGCGTACCCCACATATTATCTCGGCTCCGGAAGCGGAGGCATCACAAAAATACTACGAATACGCAAAGCTTATTGATAAATTAACATCGGATACGGATTACAAAATAGACGAGAAACTCAAAACAGCCCACCTAACAGATCATGGTATTGCAAAAATAGAAAAACTATATGGGGTTTCTAATATTTACGAAAAAGACTTTGATACAGTTTATCATTTAGAAGCCGGACTAAAAGCCAGAACGCTTTTTCATAGAGAAAAAGATTATATAGTAAAAGACGGTCAGGTAATTTTAGTAGACGAATTCACAGGCAGACTGATGATCGGACGGCGTCTTTCCGAGGGACTGCATCAAGCGTTGGAGGCAAAAGAGAATGTTGCTATTCAGCGCGAATCAAAAACTCTTGCTACGATATCTTTACAAAACTACTTTAGAATGTACGAAAAGTTAGCCGGTATGACAGGAACTGCTCTTACAGAAGCCGAGGAATTTCAGAAAATATATAAGTTGGATGTGGTAGTTATTCCTACAAATCGGATTCTAATAAGAAAAGATTATCAGGATTCAATCTACAAGACAAACAGAGCAAAACTGTCGGCGATAGCATCAGCCATAGAAGAAGCGCTGAATAGCAACATTCTCTTT
>JAJZOC010000079.1 GCA_021852095.1 bacterium
TTGATTTTTGACTTTTTACCTAGTTCTTACCAACAAGTGTCTTAATATATCTTCTTCCGCTAATAATTTTTTCTCCAAATCGGAAAATGAAACTGCTTTATCTCCTTGTTGTTCTAGTGCCATAAGGAAATAAAAACCCAAACTTTCTTTTTTTATCGGATAACTTAACGCCTTTTCTCCCCACGAATCAATCTTAGCAATTTTTATATCGTGAATTAACGATTTTATTTTATCTAAAAGCTTCTCTCTTTCGGCTTGAGTCAAAGATCCTCTTAAAACAACCGCCAGTTCGTAAGTTCTCATCAACTTATCCTACCAAAATAAAAACCCAAAAGCAATAGAGAAATTACCCAAGATTATTTTCCAATCTTGAACTCCACCACATCCCCATCTTGCATGACATAATCTTTTCCCTCAAGCCGCGCCTTACCATTTTCCCGTGCCCCTTTCCAGCCTTTATTTTGAACAAAATCTTCATAAGACGCAACTTCCGCCTTTATAAAATGCTGAACAAAATCCGTGTGAATTACTCCAGAAGCGTCAACCGCTTTTGTTCCTTTTTGAATAGTCCAAGCCCTAACTTCTTTCTCTCCGCAAGTCAAGAATGAAATTAAACCCAACCGATCATATGCTGTTTGAATTAATCGCTCAAGTCCTGATTCTTTAAAACCTAAATCTTTGAGGTATTGTTTTTGTTCACTTTCCGAAAGTTCTGATAATTCTGATTCAATTCTTGCGCAAATCGGAACAATGTTATTTCGATCTGCCACTAATATACTAATATGTTGGCTTACTATAGGTTTTATCTTCTCTGCATTATAATCGCTTTCCGAAACATTCAAAACCACAATCTCGGGTTTTGCAGACAGTAAAAACAATTGTTTCGCCTCTTCTTGCTCTGTTTCTGTCAATTGAATGTTTCTTACCGGCTTTCCTTGATTCAACGTGTTTCTAATCTTTTCTATTGTTTCGTTTTGAGATTTAAGCTGTTGTTTTGCGCTTTGAGTTTTGCGCTTTGAGTTTTCAAGAGTATTCAGATCCGCTAACATGAGTTCTGTTTCAATGGTTTGATAGTCACTGAGCGGATCGACTGAACCCTCCCTTATTACATTGTCATCTGTAAACGCCCTCACTACATGAGCAATTAGATTTACTTCTCTGATATGGGACAAAAACTTATTGCCAAGCCCCGCACCTTCATTTGCACCTTTAACGAGTCCCGCAATATCTACAAATTTCACTGTCGCGGGAACTATTGGAGGAAGCTTTAAGCGCGGGGAGCTAATAAAATTTTCGCCGTGAACACTAGCGGGATTTTCGGATCTTGTTGATTGACTACCTTTCTTCGCGCTGTGAATAAGAAAATTTTCATTAGCGACCTCAGCGCCAATGTTATCTATAACTATCTCCGCCAATTTTTGCAAACGATCGTCCGGCACAGGAACCACACCGATGTTAGGTTCTATAGTGGCAAAAGGATAATTCGCCACAAACGCCTGCTGCTTTTTTAGCAGTGCATTAAACAGTGTTGATTTTCCAACGTTCGGGAGACCCACGATTCCTACATTTAAATTCATAAGGTTACTATAAATATCTCTGCGTGTAATTCTGGATCTGATCATTAGTCATAGATGTTTTAATGATAATCATATCTATCCTGAACAAAGTCGAAGGACAAATTAATTATAGCAGAAGATCGGAGATTAAAAAACGATTTGAATGTTTGTATTGGGCTAAATTATTTTGCGGCGTTTTG
This sequence comes from bacterium, assembly GCA_021852095.1. Taxonomy (GTDB): domain Bacteria; phylum Patescibacteriota; class Microgenomatia; order Levybacterales; family UBA12049; genus JAMCTM01. Next base: position 1,757 of record JAJZOC010000079.1, read on the forward strand.
AAAAAATAACATTATTTGCTATATCCCGGCGGAATTGTTTTCCCTCAAAATCCCGCTCTTCCACTACTTTTGTTGCACGTTCTTTCGCCTCTCTAAAATCACTTCCTCGTCCGACCGCAAGATATACCCGTCCTCCGCTCGTCTCAACATGATCCTCATTAACTCTTGTCCCCGCGTGGAAAAGAAATGATCCGGAATCAAGCTGTTTATGAAGACCACTTATGGGAAATCCTGTTTCCGGATCTTGTGGATATCCGTGGGAAGCGGCAACAATTCCAACCGCAACTTCATTTTCAAGAAATCTCAAATGTTTAGCCGTCAGCGTTCCGTTGCGAACCGCATCTACCGCTTCCACAAAATCAACGCCTTCCTCAACCAACACGGAGATAACAGGAAACTCCGGATCCCCTCCCCTGCAATTAAATTCAATCACAATCGGGTTACCATCCTTATCAATCATTAATCCTGCATACAAAATTCCTTCGTAATAAATCTCTTTCTCCCGCATTTTCTCAACAATCGGATCCAATATCTCTTGCATAATTCTTTTTTCAAGTTGGGGAGTAATTGTCGGAGTCGGTGCAAATGCACCCATGCCGCCGGTATTTAATCCTGTATCATTTTCCCCAACCCGTTTATGATCCTGCGAAGAAGGCAGACAAACAATGTGTCCGTTTTTATCAACCAATGCTAAAACCGATGCCTCTCTTCCTTTTATCCGATCCTGCACCAACACCGGCTCACCACTTTTGTATTTTAGTCCGAATGCGACATCAACCGCCTGATCTGCCTCTTTAATAGAATCGGGGACCGTAACTCCCTTCGCGGCCATTAAACCATTTTCTTTTACCACGATATTTTCAGGTTTCCTGTAACGGATATACGCTTTTGCCCCTTCGCTATCAAAAAATGCTCGTGTTGGCGGATGCGGCACCCCCGCCTCTTGCATAATTTGAATTGCAAACCATTTATCTGACTCTATTCGTGCGCCTTCTTGGTTTGGTCCAAACACATCAATCCCCACCTCGTTCATTCGGTTTCTGATTCCTAAAGCAAGCGGTTCTTCGGGTCCTACAATAACTGTATCGATACCTCTATTTTTTGCATCCTGCACCTGACGGCTAATATCAGTTGCGGCAATAGGAACATTAGATCCTATCGTTCCCGCATTTCCCGGGGCAACTTCAAGATGTGCAACCCAAGAAGATTGTTGAATCAACCTAAACAGACTGTGTTCCCGAGCGCCGGATCCGATAATCCGAATTCTCCTATCTCCTTTATTTTCCTTCTGAGGATAAACACTTCTCTCTTTCATCCTAATATAATTAGACACTGCCAACCAGTATTGACGTTATGTTAAACAAATGGGTTTCAAAAAGCAAGAGAAAAATTAGAGTTATAAGAAATCGCCTATTGCCACTCTAATGCTACGTATTTTGTAAAAAAGCAAAGAATAGATCATTTACAAGTAATAACTTAAATCAAAAATTATTTTTTAACATACTAGTTCGATTTAACAATTCTCTTTCTTATTGTTCCGGGTCTGACTGCATATGCCGGTCTTTTCTCCTTTTCGTAAATCGTTAAGCTCCCGATTAGTTTACCGCAATTTCTACATTTTAGAGAGGAACCGCTTACGTCTTTATAAATTCTATCAACGTACATCCTTTTTATAATTCCTGGTCCGTCCTTCTGATAATCAAAAAGCTTTTCGTTACAAGAAGAGCATCTTATTTCAAGAAGTCTTGAATATCCGCCCCTAGATTTCCTATAGACATCATTCTTCAGCTTCACTCGACAATTATAACAAAATTCATTTCATCCTTAAATTCTTGAGTATTTAAGGATATTATAAAAATTATTTGGGGAGATTTTGATCGGGTTAATTAAGAATCTTTTTGGAAAATAAATTAAAAAATTTTATGTTCCGAGTTCTACCAAAACATATTTTGCCGAAGGAACAACCTTGCGAATTTCAAGCTCTATTGTCCCAATAATCTTTTCCAAATCTTTTATCTTAAGCCCTTTGGCAATTTCCACATCCAAACTTACCAAAAGTTTCTCCGATCCTATATGCAAAGTTTTCAGATCCGTTATTGCATCAACTTTATCAACGGACAAAGCTGTCTTTCGTATCTTGTCCTCTACTTCATAAGATGCCGCTTTGCCAACCAGCATATCCTTAATGCCAAAAATCAAGAAAACAGAAATAATTGCCATAACTATGCCGATTCCCATTGCCCCTATTCCGTCGAGCCTCATATTCCCGGTTGAAACATAAACCAAAATTGCCAAAAAACCCATAATCGATGTTAAGACTCCCATCAGATCAAGAGTGAAAGTTGTTTTTGTTTCAACTAAAGACGACTTATAAAAAATCTTAAGGATATTAAAAAAACTTCTTTTATTAACTAATCGCTTATAACTCAACAAAAAAGAATAGCTGTTGGTAACAAGGGTAATAAAAAGAACAAGAAAAACAAGGCTTATGTTTGTTATGCCTGTCGGCTGTAAAAACCGCCTAAAACCAAGATAAAAAGAAAATGTAGATGTTATACCAAACATTATTAAGGCGGCAAGAAAAGTCCAAAAGTAAATTTCGCGCCCGTACCCAAAAGGGTGAGTTTTGTCTTCATTTCTCATGGAGCGCATAATACCGATTAGCAAAAGCCCAGAGGAAATAAGGTCTGAGAAATTCTGCAGAAATTGAGTCAGCATAATAACGCTGCCGGATAAAATCGCAACAACAAGGCTTACAAAAACATTTACAACATCCGTTAAAAATGACGTAAGGATTATCCGTTTAGCGCTAAGTCTTCTATCTGTTTTTAAATCTTCCATTTTTATTCCTTAAAAAATTTCAATAAAACAACCGCGTTATTATGTTCTGTATCTTTTGCCGCGTAAAGAAGGGTAACTGATTTTTTCTCTTTTATCAACTGTTTAAGTTTTGCGAATTCTTTATTATTCGATATTTCTTGATCGTATCGCCTTTCAAATTCTTCCCATTTTTTTGGATCGTGGCCAAACCATTTCCGTAAACTGTTACCGGGAGCTATTTCTTTAAACCAAAAGTCTATATGGGCTTTTTCTTTTGATAAACCCCTTGGCCAAAGCCTATCTATCAAAATTCTATACCCATCTTTCTTGTCGTATTCCTCGTAAACTCTTTTTATCTTTACCACATTTTTATTGTAATACGTTTTTTACTTATTTCGCAAATTCAATATTTCTTTCTATCATCTTAAATCTTTGCTCTGCTTATTAAGTAAGAGCTTAAATCCTAAGCGGCTATGTAAATTCTAAGATCTCCCCTCCCCCCTAAGCTGAATGTTGCTGATTATTTATTTTATTTCAGAAGAATTATTTAATAAAGGAGCTAATTTTCGTTTAATACCAGAAATAATCATTTTTCTATATCTTTCGTAAACTCGATTTTCAAAATTTCCTTCTTCTAGAGTTCTAAGTTTTTTTTCCAGGGATGCTTTATTATCTGAATCGTAGTTTCCAAGAGCGGAAAGATTATGCTCTACATATGTTCTCATTATGTCATCCGCCAATATATCTCTATTTAAACTGAGATCAATAAATTGAATATCCATATGTTCCAACGCCTTTTTTACTCTTTCAGCCATATCTTTTTCTCTCCTATTAAAAACAGAAATAAAATGTTCTGGATCTTCAGGGAATATTAACTGCAACGGAGGCGGACTATATCTCAGTTTTGCGACTGCTCCCAGTCTCTTTCCAGGAAGATAACTATCAGCGGCTTTAACTACTCTCTCTTGAGCGTTTTTAAAAAACTGATCCATATCTAGTTTATCTATTGTTTGAAGCATCTCTTCTTTCATATCATCTGAAATGGGTAGGCTCGGTGTCTGAGTCTCATGACTACGTCCGTAATCAACTTCACCTCTTGCAGGATACCAAAACGTCAGAAAATCTCCCCCTGAATAATGTGTCGCTATGTCAAGCCTGGGTGTTAATGTTGGACCTTTTGCTACCAGGCCAAACTGCTTCATTGATTCAATCGCAGTTTCTCCCACAGCTGAAACATGAAACAATAAACGAGGACGTTTTACACCAAGAGTTTCCTGGGATTTAACTACTTCTCCTTGATCCACTGTCATAGTTCTAATTTTTACAAATTATCTTTACTAAAGCAAGTAATACGTTTAAATTTCCTTGTGCTCCGTACACCTCCGATGTGTATTGACTTGACACCTCGGGATTTTTAACCAGTTACAAAAACCCCTTGCAAAAATTTAAAGAATGATTATAATAAGATTATGGATTGGAATAAACTTGCAGACGACAATACAATTGAAGAAACTAAAAACGCTTTTAACTCTAATGGGTTTAACGTTGTAGTTGTAAAAAATTCAGAAGAAGCAAAAAATAAGGTATTGGAGCTTGTGCCAAAAGGCGCGGAGGTTATGGCTATGACATCCGTAACTCTTAATGTTACAGGAATAGATGAGGTATTAAATGATTCAGAGAATTACAATTCTCTTCGAAAAAAACTGATGTCAATGGATCGAAAAACCCAAGGACGGGAAATGAATAAATTGGGATGCGCTCCAGAATATGCCATAGGAAGTGTTCAGGCTTTGAGCAAAGATGGTCATGTGATGATTGCATCAGCCTCCGGCAGTCAATTACCGGCTTACGCATATGGAGCAAATAAGGTTATCTGGGTTGTCGGAGCCCAAAAAATTGTTGAAACAAAAGAAGAGGGATTTAAAAGAATCTATGAACACTGTTTTCCTTTAGAGAATCAACGCGCCTTAAAAGTTTACGGAAAAGAGAGTTCTGTCAATAAGATTCTCGTCCTTAATAAAGAACCTATCCCCAACCGTTCCACAATAATTATAGTCAAAGAAGTACTGGGTTTCTAGTTTTTAATCGAAATTTAACTTCGTAATTTTCCGATTGCTGTTTTTCCATAGTCACGGTCCTGAATATCGTACCCCATTTCCCGAATCTTAGTACGGATCCGATCCGCCTCACTAAATTGTTTATTTTTTCTAAAAACTTTTCTCTCTTGTACAAGTTTTAAGATTTCATTCGGTATTTCTTGGTCTTTTGCATTAAAACCTGCTCTAGCCCGCGAGGCAAATCCCATAAGATCTAAACCCAGTATTTTGTCAAATTTTATTAAACTCTCTGCTTTAGCGCTTGTCGGATAATCCGAACGCACCAGATCCCACATAATAGCAAGTGCTTTCGGCATATTTAAATCATCATTGATGCTGGCTAGAAACTTTTCTTCAAACACGGCACATCCCACCTTGGGCTTGTCCCATCCTGCAATTTCCTGTGTCAAGCGCTCAAGGGAAACCTGCGCGGCCCGTATGGCCTCCCATGTAAAATTCATTTCCTGCCGATAATGCGTCTCCAAAAAAAGATAACGAAGAGTTAAAGGATCGAAACCATTTGTAGCAATATCCGTAACGGTATAGGTGTTACCAAGACTTTTACTCATTTTCGCTCCATCAACCAGTAAAAAGGCATGATGAACCCAATAGTTTACAAACCTTTTGCCAGAAGCCGCCTCCGATTGTATTATTTCGTTGGTATGATGAACATTAATATGGTCTATTCCGCCGGTATGAATATCAAATGTTTCACCTAGCGCTTTTACCGACATAGCGGAACA
>JAJZOC010000024.1 GCA_021852095.1 bacterium
CTCTTTGCGTTCTAAAGTAGGTTTAAAAATCAAGATATAGTCGCATTTCTGCAAAAACGTATATAAAGACTCATTCCCCGCAACTTGGCCAATAAACAAATATGCTTTAACAACGTTATATTTGTTACGCAGGTACTGTCTGAACTTTCGCCAATCCAGTTTCCAACCCTGACTTTCTACGCCAAGGTTTAGATTTTGGCTGTCAACAAAAGCATGGACAATCGGTTTTTTCATACTTTTAATTTTTCCTTTGTAAATTCATAAATTTTAAAAGCGTTATCTTTATTTCTAATAGATAGCACAGGTTTTACTCTTTACCTTGTTAATCTAAATTTAAAATCAATTCCTCTTCAGATCCCAATATATACCTCAACTCTATTTTCCTTAACATGCAGAATACCTCTTGGAATTGGAAACTGCCGGATTTTATTATCTGCTGTTTGTAATTCTATTTGTTGAGAGATAACGGCAACAAAATTGGCGTGATACGGGTAAATATCAAACGGGCCTTTTTCGTTTACTGAACTTATCCTATTAGCCGGACCGTTAAAAACAACCGCCTTTTTTTCTCTTACGATAACGTTAATAACCGGCTCATTCATCAATGCCTCCTATCATAAAAAACTCCTGCGGATCATTTTTATCATACACGCCGGACAGAATATTTTTTACGTCTGTAATGGTTTTTTTAAAATTGACCATTTTCCCATGTCTGCCCGACTGCTTTTCGGCAACAAAAAAGGGCTGGGTCATATAATTCTGAATAAGCATTGCCCTGTGGTAGATAAGTCTATTTTCGGCCGAGAGCTCTGATTCACCAACCAAAGCTACCATTCGCTCCAAATTCCTAGCCTTTTTTAATACTTGCTGACTGCTTATTACAGCCAAGTAATGATCCATTCCTATAATCTCTGGAGACAGTATTGAAGATGTTGTAGACAAAAGATCAATGGCAGGAAGTCTTCCCTGCTGATAAATGTCGCGGGAAAGCGTAATAATAGAATCAATAAAGGGATAAATCGCCTGGACGCCGCTATCTAACAGATCATCGGAGGGCACATAGATTGCCTCAACCGTACTGACCGCAGCCGTTTCTGTGGCTGATAAACGTTCATGAAAAGCGGCCATCTCGGAAATCAAATTTGATTGATAGCCGTCTTCGGATGGCATGCGCGCCGTTAAAGCGGAAAGTTCTGATCCTGCCTGGGCAAACCGAAAAATATTGTCAACGAAAAAAAGAATGTCTTTTCTTCTCTCATCCCGGAAATATTCTGCAATAGCCACAGCAGCCATACCCGTTAGGAAACGCGTTGAGGCATTTTCTCCCATAGGTCCATAGACTAAGCTGACATACGGTAAAACACCCCGCTCGGAAAGTTCCTGATAGAGTTCCTGTCCTTCCCGAACGCGTTCACCAATACCGGCGAAAACCGAGATTATCTTTTGTTTCTCTTTATTTTCTTTTACCAAAATTATATTATGAAGAATCTCTGTTAAAAGAATTGTCTTGCCGACTCCCGCGCCTCCCAAAAGTCCTATTTTTCCTCCTTTAACAAGCGGCGAGAAAAAATCCACCGCTTTTATTCCAGTTGGCCAAATCTCCTTCTTAACACCGATTCTTTCGTAAACAGGCGGTTCCCTAAAAAGCGGTTTCCGTCTCAGTGTGCTGATTGGTCCGCCCCCGTCAACCGGATCACCAAAAATATTAACCACTCGTCCGAGCACCTCATCTCCAACCGGCATAGAAAGCGGTTCGGAAGAAACATAAACACGAGCGCCGCAAGTAAGTTTCTCTTTACCCCTAAGAATCATGCAAGAATGTAACCCGACGTTCAAAGAAGCAAAAACCTGCAATATAATTGATCCGCCATCTCCTGTAAGAACATCGTTTAATCGTAAGATCCCTCTATCCAAACGGACCTGCGCGGTATCCCCAGCTATAGTTTCAACTATCCCAATTACGGTATTTTTCATAAGGCAAAAGATCTCCTCATAATTTTAGTAATCATTGCGTTCTGTTTTTTTTCCAACATCTGCTTTTTTATTTTTTGTTTTTCTTGAACCAGCTTCTTTATCAATAAGTCGCTTTTATCTATAGCCTGATCTAGATGCATAACTCTGGAAGCTAACCGGGCAAGTTGAGATTCTAAAACCAACTGTTCAAGTACCTCCTTGAGAATTTCTTTCGTAAAAACCTCCGATACCGGATATACGGCCGGCTCATATATATAGCGCATGTGTGCTTTTGCCAAAGCTTTCAGGTCTTCTTCTCCCTGGGGAAACATTTTACCCGAAACTTCGCCCATCAGAGGCTCTTGAACTACGATATTTTGAAATTTGCTGTAAAAAACGGAAATTTTATGAAAAGAAACCAATTGCTGTAAAATTGCCGAAATAGGCTCGATACCGGCATCTTCGGGCAGAGGAACAGAAACAAAATCAACTCCTTTAGCATATTGGCTCATAAACTGAATGCCTAACGCACCGGCAACAAAATTTCGTGTATGGTGTTGCCGCACATAGGAAAGAAAAAGCTGAAAAGTTTTTTGCATAATATCCCCATAAAGCCCTCCATTAGCAGCAATAAATAGAGCCGCCTCAGTTGGCTCTTCGTGTTTTAAAACCGACTGAAAATCGCTTCCTACTTCAAGAGACAATTCCCGCAGTCCCTCATAAAAATCCCTGACTGAAATAATCGTTGTTCTAATTTTTAGCAGTTTTCCCGCCGCGATCTCCTCATAAACATCGATAAGGGCGCGAAAATCAACTATCTCTTTTGTTTCGTTTATCACATTTTTATAACTTTTCATAAGTTTAAATTAGTTTCTTTTCGACCAGCCCGATAAACTCGGTGAGTGTTTTCGCCGTTTCCGCCAGATGATCAAGACTTTGTCTGAATGTCTTATTTTGTTCATACTTTTTAACATAGTCTTCTACTTTTGTTTGCTGGTAATGACCCAGAAAAATAAGAGCAACAACGTATACCGCCACATGAGGAGCAATAGAAAGATAACCTATTTGATTAAAGAAAATCATGAGTTCTGTGCCGCGCTGAAGTGTCTGACGGATATTTTGAGATAATTCTGTTTCGAATCGCAAAAACTGCTTGGTATATTCATATTGTTTTAAGAGCTTAAGAAGTTCATAGCCCGTATCCTGAAAAAGAGACGGCTGGGTTTGCCGGCCAACCCGGGTAACCGAAAGAAAGATATTGATAGGCGGCCGTCTGCCCGCAAAATATTCTTCTGAATCAAAATATAGATGTCCGTCCGTCATAGCCATGAGATTAGTTTGGATATAGCCGGTAAGGTCGCCGCCAACTGTATCTGCAACCGGCAAACAGGTAATAGTTGTATTTATACCGTCAAAGGCAAACGACCCAGCACGTTCTAATAACTTAGACTGTGCATAAAAGATATCTCCTGGATAAGACTCCCGCCCGGGAAGCTGATTAGATAATAATCCAATTTCACGGTAATATTTTGCGTGGGTGGTTAAATCGTCAAGAATAAGGAGAACATCCCTGCCTTGATCGCGGAAATATTCGGCAATGGTCATCGCGGTATAAGGAGCAAGATAAACTTCACCCGGACTGCTGTAGGAATCGGCCGCAACAATAATACTTTGTCCGAGAATTTTTCGCTCGGACAAGAACTGATCAATTAATTTAATCTCGCTTTTCCGCTTACCAATAGCGCAGTAGATGCAAACCGTACCTTTCTTTGCCGCTGCCAGCATCACCTCCAAAAGATAATGGGTTTTACCGGATTGACGATCTCCTATAATCAATTCCCGCTGACCATATCCTAAGGGAATCAAAAGATCTCCCAGTGCTATTCCTGTTTCAAAAAAACGGGAAATACGCGTTCTGTCGGAAATACCGGAGGCATGAATTTCAATGACGCGCTTCTGGGGAGCAAAACTCTTTTGCCGCCGGTTGGTAAGAGAACGGCCAGACGTATCAATCATATGACCCAAAAGCCCATCGCCAGCCGAGACAGATAGAGGAACGCCTGTTCTTGCCGCTTTAGTTTTTGGCTGAATCGGAATACGGGATAAAACTAATACCACCGCGCCGTCTGATCCCTGTGACATGACACGCCCGTGTATTTCATTTTCAAACGTTACGCCTTCGCCGATTTTAGCGTTTTTAAGTCCTTTGACGGTTACCAAAAAGTCATTTGTTTGCAAAACTTCACCGATTTCACCGATTTTTTCAAGACAATAACCAAATGAATGAATCATACTATTAAATTATTAATATCAGAGTGTCAGGACTACATAAGCTAAGAATAATCCCGCGACGATAAAAATAATCGTAAAAAGTATGTTGACGGCAATACCAAAACTGATGGTTTTTGCCTTATAAGGATTTCTTCCTAACGCTTCTATACCTGTTTTGCCGAATCGTCCGAAATGTAAAAAACCAAAAACGAAACAAGCTGCGGTAACAAAAACAGCCAGAAGATAACGAAGCGATGTTAAAGGAGACAGAAAAGGAGAGGATGCGGCCGATCGCAGACTCAAAAGCAGATTAATTCCTTTTCCTTCATAGGATACCGCGGTGGTATAACGGGGGGCAATAGCCACCAGAATTCGTCCGGTAGCGCGGGGGTTGGTATTTGTGTAATTTCCAAGAGCCGTACCCAAAATATATCCATCCTGGTTGGCACGCATGCCAATGCCCGGAATCCTGGAAGACGTAATAAAATCCCCGATCTTTATACTGCCGTTTACTGAACTTACAAGCACATACGCCTTGCCGCTGGATATTACCGGATAGGTAAAACCGGAACTACTTCCAAAAGAAACCGCTGGAGAAAGCGATACTACACCATAAATACTCGGATCATAAGGTATCTTTGCTAAAAAATATCCTTTATCTGTTGACGTAACAATATCTCCATCCGAAACATTGGCTTCCTGTACAGGAAGATTTACTGCAACACCTGAAGAAATGTTGGATGTCAAAGCGTAGATTCGCATATGCCGCGGTAATGTACAGAGATAAAAACCAAATAAAATTGTAAATATAGAAAGAATATAAATAACCTTAAGCATATTATTCTTTTATAGATACTGCATAGATAAACGTATTATTTTTATGATGCATAATACATAATATATAGATAAAGTATGCGACGAAATAAGTACACAGACAACACTTTTTTCTGTGTAGTAATTATTACGATACGTCAATTAACTCAAGTAGTCAAGGACTTGCGTAAAACCAACCAATAGTCAATGCTGAAGAAAGGAAATAAGCGCTATTCCTTTTATCACTAACCATGTTACAATCCATGGATATTTATTGATATAATTTTTCCTATAAAATATTTCCATCGCGTTAAAACGTGCATCGAGAACTCTTTTTTTTGTTTCTCTATTCGCTGTGGTAATATTTTGCGAGATTTTCTTAATCCCCCCGGAAACTCCTTTATAATGCAAAATCGAAACTACGGGAACGTAATAAATTTTCCATCCCTTATTTTTAATTTTATAGCAAAAATCCAGATCTTCACCGTAGAAAAAATAATCTTTATCAAACCAACCAATATCCTTCCCCGCTTCTTTTCTGACAATCATAAATGCCCCAGCACATGCTTCTATTTCGTGGATTTTTGAAAGATTTCTATAACCTAGGTGATAGCCGTTAAAAAATAATGAGTTGGAAAAAATTTTGGATAGTCCGGAAAAATAGAAAAGCGATCTAACGGGTGTTGGAAAACCCCTGTGAGACGCATCATCAATCTCTCCATTTATAAGATTAACCCTGCATGTAGCAATACCGCAGTCTTTATGATTATCCATAAACCTAACCATTGTCTCAAGGGTTTTTTCATAGACTATCGTATCCGAGTTAAGAAAAAGAATATATCTTCCCTGCGCCTTTCCTACCCCAATATTATTCGCCTTCGAAAATCCTAAGTTTTCTCCGTTTTTAATAATTTGAAAATTTTTATTTTTGGTATTTGATTGAGAATTGAAAATTGAGAATTGAAAATTTCTGATGGCTTCCACCGAACCATCTCTTGAATTATTATCAACAATGATAATTTCATATGAGATATTTTTAGTTGTTTTAATTACCGATTGTACAGAGTCTAACAAAAACTGTTTTGTATTATATGAAACGATAATTATAGAAAGATCAATCATAATTTAAAATTATTTCACTGCCGAGCTATATACTTCCTCAAGTTTCTTAACAATAATCTTCCAATCATATTTTTCTTCAATAAGGCGTCTTGCCTTTATTGCAATTTCTTGATAATGATTATTGTTATTTAAAATTTCCGTTGTCTTAAAAGCTATTAAAGAAGGATCATCCGCAATTAAAACTTCCTCTTTGTCTCTTGCCGCAATCCCTTCTATTCCTAACCTGGTTGCAACAACCGGCACACCCGATGCCATCGCCTCTAAAATTTTAAAACTTGTTCCTCCTCCAACCCTAATTGGTGCCAATAAAACATCTGCTTGTTGAAAAATTTCCGATGTCTTCTGCCGATTATCCTCATCAAAAATTATATCTTCTTGATTACTAACCAATTTCTTAATTGATTCCGGTATATTTTTTCCCACAATCCACAAAGTCAACTTTGAACTGTGGACTTTGCTTGCCCCTCGAAGCATTGGCGAAGTGGGGAACTTTGAACTGATTTCCGGCCAAATGTCTTTCAATATCCATTTTGCAGAATCAATATTCTGCATCCATTTAAAATCCCCAATAAATAGCACTCTCTTTTCTCCGTTCTGAATTCTGAATTCTGAATTCTGAATTCTGAATTGTTTTAGATCTACGCCATTTGGAACCACGCTTACATTTCTATAACCAATTATCTTCTTTTCTTCTTCCGATACGGCTATGATCCTTGATGCTTTAAGCCAAAAAGACCGCTCGCTGGTCTTCATCTTCCAAACATCTACATAAAATAAAAACTTGAAGATCTTGGGAGCTAAATCCGCGTACCTTTTATAGACTAGATATTCTATATTGTGTTCTGCCAAGACAATAGGAATTCTTGTTTTTGGGATATTTTGCATAATATAAAATGTTTCAGCGTGAATCAAATCAAATTTTTCCATTGTAAGAAGCTCTTCTATCTTTATTCTCATTGATCTATTTGTGTGTCCAACTACCAAAAAAGGCTCTCTGGAAAAAGCCGTTTTAATAATGTTTTCCATTGACCATTGTTTTTTACGCCTAAAAACAATTACATTCTCGCATAGTTTTTTTACTTCATTTACGTCTTTATCTGTTTGATAATCTCGTTTTTCACACACCAAAGTTATTTTATGTCTTTTGGAAAGTTCTTTAATAATATTAAAAAGCCTAATATGTCCGCCTGAAAAAAGA
>JAJZOC010000067.1 GCA_021852095.1 bacterium
TTCGGAAAGGGGCTAGGAGAAACAACCCAATCGGGATTAAGATTCCTTCCGGAACGTCACACGGATTTTATTTTTGCTTCTATTGCAGAATCATTGGGTTTTATCGGAGTTATTATTCTCTTTTTTTTCTTTATATTTCTTTTATATAGAATCTATTTAATAGTTTATTTTTCCGAAGACAGATTTTGTAAGATTTTTGCTTCTATTTCATTTTCTTTGTTTCTAATAGAGTTTTTTGTGAATGTAGGGATGAGCATAGGCATTATTCCGATTGTTGGAGTTGCTCTTCCGTTTATTTCATACGGAGGCAGTTCTTTACTATCTAATTTTATCTTGTTAGGAATCCTTTCTTCTGTAAGTCGAAACACTAAAACAAATCCGGTGCTGGAAATAGGGTAGTTATTTTGGTATAATACATTAATATGGAATACGCGGTATTTAAAACAGGCGGAAAACAATATAAAGTATCTAAGGGGGATATATTAGATGTTGAAAAACTTGCTCTAAAGTCAGGGCAGGAACATTCTATCAAAGAAGTATTTCTTTATGTAAAAGATGGGGTATGTAAAATAGGTAGTCCTTTAGTCTTGGGGGCATCGGTAAAAGTTAAAATTTTGGATAATATAAAACAAGAAAAGGTAAGAGTTGCTAAGTTTAAGTCTAAAGCTAGATACAGAAGAGTAATGGGACATAGACAACTTGTGACAAAACTTATGGTTGAGGATATAATTTTTAATTAGTTTAATTCTTAATTTAAATTATTATGGCACATACAAAAGCTCAAGGCGGAGTAAAAGGAAATAGAGATTCAAGATCCAAGCGTTTAGGCGTTAAGTTATATGGCGGACAAAAAGCAAAGATGGGAAGCATTCTTATAAGACAAAAAGGCACAAAATTCTTTGCCGGAAAGGGAGTTTCAATGGGAAAGGATTGCACTTTATTCGCGGTTAGCGCGGGAATTGTGAATTTTAAAAAATTAGAAGGAAAAACAGTAGTAGAAATTAAGAATTAATTTCGTATTGCAGGATTAACCTAAAAGCAACAGATTATGGATCAAGAAGAAAGAATTTTTGAACTTGATTTAGACATGCTCCAAGCAAACCCTCTTCAACCTAGGGGAGTTATTAGCCCTGAATCATTAAAGGATCTTGTGGATTCTATAGCAGAACAGGGTATTTTGGAACCTTTGGTTGTTGCTAAGACTCCGGCAGGGTACCAGATTATTGCAGGAGAAAGAAGATGGAGAGCCGCCAAAATAGTAGGGCTTAAGAAAGTTCCTGTTGTTGTGCGGGAAACTACCCCAAGGGGAATGCTTGAAATGTCGATAGTTGAAAACGTTCAGAGAGAAGATCTCAACCCTATTGAAAGAGCATTGGCATATAAAAGACTAATTGATGAGTTTGGGCTTGCTACAGGTTTAGTTGCTAAAAGAGTCGGGAAAAGCGTTCCTGTTATTTCCAACACTATTCGTCTATTATCTTTGCCTGATGCGATTAAAGATGCGTTAGTTGCCGGGGTAATTACAGAGGGACACGTTCGTCCTCTTATTTCCATTGGGGATCATAAGCTAATGCTTGATTTATTCAAAAAGATTCTTAGGGAGAGTGCTACGGTTCGTGAAACAGAAGAATTGGCAAGACAGATAAAGGGAGAAATACAAAAGAAAGAACCACATAAGACTCATGATAAAATTTACGTTCCGGAAATGGATCAAATGGCCAGAGAACTAAAAGAAAAACTAGTGTTTGATGATGTTTCTATCTTTCAGTCGAGAAGTATGGGGAGAATAGTCTTTGTAATAAAAGGAGATGAAAACGAAACAAGCGAAAAAATAAAAAAGATACATTCAATATTATTGAGTGCTTCAACCATTTGAATATTAAGGCATTTGAATATTAAGGATTTTTAACTATTCGGATTCTGGATGGAGGCCAATAGACAAAAAAAGATTCTCCTATAAGTTCGCTCTTTTTTACGAATCCCCAATCTCTGGAGTCGGAACTATATGGTCTGTTGTCGCCCATTACAAAATATTCGTCAGGGGGAACGGTTATTGTTTCTCCATCTTTTAAGAATCCTTCACCATACGTTTTTACGTTGGGATTTAAATATCGGCTTTCGTCAAGTTTTTGATTATTAAGATAGACCGAACCGTTTTTAAGATATATAGTGTCTCCCGGAAGCCCGATTATACGTTTGATAAAATCCTTTTCGTGATCCGGGGGAGCTATAAAAACAACAACGTCTCCTCTTTTTACATCTCCGAGTTTAAGCGTGATCAGATTCGTAAGAATATAATCTCCGTTATGAAATGTTGGAAACATTGAAAGTCCGCTTACTTGAAACGGTCTAAATAGAAATATATAAATTACCAAGAATACAGACGCGGCAAGAAGAAGCGTTTGGACAGTATCTATTAAAAAAGAGTAGGCTTTACGAAGAATAAACATGTATTCTATTTTCTCCAAACTGGTTTGTTTTGTCAACCATGAATATTTATGTTAGTATAATCTTGAGGATCCGTGGTTCAGTGGCAGAACGTTCGCTTCACATGCGAAAGATCGATGGTTCGATTCCATCCGGGTCCACAAAACCAATCTAGAGGCTCTTGTGTTGCATGTTACGGGGTGCAATTTGGGCGAGTATATGTTCCATCAGGATTTTTTATGATCCAATTTGGACACTCATGAATGGTGCTAGGATTGGGATTGTGGTTAGATTCGGAATTATTAAGAGGACCAATAGCTCCGGCATTTCTAAGCAATTCTTCTCCTTGTTGAATCTTATTCTCAATATCCTTGGTTGGTTTGTCAACGACAATAATCGTTTTGCCATTTTCACATAAAAAAACTTTTTCTGAACCGAATGGTTTAAAGATTACTGTTGTTTCTTCTTTTCCTTCTTTTCCATAATCAAACCAAATAGAATAACCTGCAGTACTTATATCAACTGCAAGTCCCTTAATGGCTATTTCATCGGTTATAAGATCGCCTTGGTAAATATTAGCCATACTAAAGGCTTCGCGTGCTTGAAAAAGCCCGTCTCCTAAATGGTGACCTGATATTTCTTTACCTTGGATAGGTTCATTTGCGTGGACAGTTGTGGGTAATAATGAATTTACAGCAACTACAGCACCGACCCCCAAGGCTCTTTCAAGAAAACCTCTTCTTGTTATCTCTGCTTGAGATACTGGATTAGTTTCTATACCATTAGACATAGCTTGTGTATTTTACTATAAGTCTTGTTATTTGTCAATAGCGAGTACGTTTTGTTAAATATAAACCTGTTAGTGTTCCTAAAAAAAGAAGTAAAAAAGTAATATCCAAAACTTTAGATTGGTTAGTGGATGAAATAATTGGTGCTGAAGTGGATCTAACTATCGGATATTCTTTTTTTGAAATTTTGTCTTGCGGTTCTTCTATTTTGGATCCCAAAACTTCTTTATTAAATCCCGACGCTATTCCTGTTTCGGCAAATCCAAGAGGCGTTGCGGCAATTTCATTGGAAAAATCTCCTGGCATGCATCCGTTGCCCGCCCGAACCTGAAAATAATAAGTTTGTCCGCCGGATAAATTTTCTACCACAAAATTGGTTATGTCTTTACCGCCAACATTCGGATTCCCATATTCAATTTTCCCCGGCGAAGTGCCGTAAGCAACAAGATAGTACGAAATCGGATTACTTGCCTTTTCCCACTGGAGAGTAACTGTATTTATTCCCGCAAACGCATATAAAAGTTTTGGCGCGCTTTGGGGTTTAGTGTCGTTGCAGGTAGGCACGGTTGCAGAACCTGAAGAGCTTGATGAGGATGAGGAAGAAGATGAAGACGAGTTTGAAGAAGCTGCAGAAGTTGTTCCCGGCAAATTAATCGTTCTTTCATCGCTTATTTGTTCCGGACTGCCCCGCGAAACAATTCTGTAATAATATGTTGTTCCAGGAGTAAGCCCTGCAATAGTTATCGAATGGGTTTTGGATTTATCCGTTTCTTCGTCGCTGGTGTTTTTGTAGCCGAATTTTCTGCCTATTTTGTCGTTTGGAGAATGGGTAATAATTTTGTGCTGATCTTCCCCAAAGATAATCCGGCCAAAAGCTTTTTGTCCCGTAGCCCACGCAACTGTAAATGAAGTATTAGCCGATGCTATAGTTTCGGTGATAGATGAGGTATCAATAGTGGGTGCAATTTCATAATCCTGCGACAGCACATCGCTTTGGTTGCCCGCTTGGTCTATGGCAATTGCCTTAACCGTTGTATCATCGTCTATAGTTATGGGAGTTTGGTAGGTAAGTTTTGAGCTTGAAGTTGACGGATCTGTTCCATCCAAAGTGTAATAAATTGTCGGAGTATTTGGATTATCAAAACTTGAGAGTGTAATCGTTTGAGGATCTAAATAATTTCCTCCTAAGACATTAGCCGTTGGTGTTGTCGGAGACGAACCGTCTGAAGGAATAATAGATTGCTGATGATTATATTTGCCTCCCTTGCTTGGTAAAGAAGAAATTGTTCCCGACAGCAATGTGATAAGGGGCGTTTGTCCCGTATCATTTAGATTCTTTTCATTAAGAAGAATATCAACAACACCGGGACTAATTTCCTTTGTGCCTTTTGTTTTTGTGTCGTATCCATCAATATTGAAATCACTGCCTGATGAATTTACGGTTGAACCGTTGATGTCATTAGCAAACGTTACTTCAATAGTATCTAATTGTCCGTTGCCATCCGAATCAAGAGTTTGCGCGCTTAAAATTTGGGGAGGGGTGGTATTGGAAGGACTGGTTGGATTATTTGCCGGATTTTGTGAGTACTCAAAAGAAAACGTTGCCGGTTCGTCATTTCGCGTATAGCCGGAAAGAGGAAATATTAAAGCAGATCCGGTTGCCGTATATTCATAGGTTTTTAAGGAAAAATTTTGAGAAGCGCTGGTTGTGGAAATAGAAATTGTATAAGTGTCGTCATTTGGGACTGGGAAAAGAAGAAGTCTGGTCGGTAGGGATGAAATATTTGTAATAGGATTTGTTATGCCTTCCTGGATAAAATCCTGTGCATCTACCAGAGCTCCGCTCGATGAAGCAATCGAGAAATCAACATTTGGATCGCCGGCAAGCATGATGTAAGACAAATTTGTATGCGATGGAATATATCTGCCCAGAGATAGAAAGTTGTTATTGTATCCGCCATTTAATGTTGAACGGTCATAATAAGGGTCATTAATATCAAAGGTATCATTATTAGTTCCTTTTGCCACAACAAAATGTCCGGGTTCTTCCAGGATATCGGGTTGATTATTTTCTAGGTCGTTAACAAGCATTGTGTTGTTTCCTGAAGGATTTCTTTTATATTCAAGGGCATCGTAGGAAAAATTGGGGTTTTGAGGTTTGGTTAGTTTAGAAAGTCTTGATATAGCTAGCCAATTGATTAGTCCGTTTCCGACATATCCATCCGGTTGACTGATAAGCCAAGTATTGAGTGTTCCTGGGTCAAGTCCTGTAGCGTTTGTCAATTTATTTATTCCATAATAATTAAGAACCATAGCTGCGGAAGTTAAAGCGCATCCCCATGCGTTAATTGATGGATCAAGAGGCGACCATAAATTTGCGGAATCATAAACGTTGTTTTTCCATTGAGAATCTGTTTGTTTTAACAGCGGTATATCAAGATCAGAGTTTTTGGTTGCATATCCAATGCTCCATTTGTTCCCGTCGTATCCCGAATACCACATTTTATATGTATTGCCGTCATGAAGAACAAAAGGAACGGCTATATAAGTAGAATCAAACGATCCATTACCGCCGCGTGTCAAAACAGGATTCTGATCAGTTGGCTTAGTCCAATTAATCCCGTCCGTAGATTCCGCGTAGACAATATTGTATGGGACAATTGGTCCTGCATGGTACCACATTTTGTAGATGCCATTATCATAAATAACATTCGGAGCCGCTACATGACTATATTCCCAAGAAGATGTAGCTGTAATGATAGGATTTTTCGGGTTTTTAGTCCAAGTTATTCCATCGGCAGATGTAGCATATCCTATTTTCCAGCTTCCCGATGAGTCACGTGCTGCATACCACATTTTATATTCATTGCTAATTTTTAGTACGGATGGTTTTGCGTCTCCTTCAGACTCCCATGTTAAAGGAATTGCGCTAAGAGCAGGAGTCGAGTTTCTTATCCAATTTATCCCATCCACAGAAGTTGCATATTTTATACTATAGACTTCGTTTCCCGATCCCGAATATGGCTTGGCTGCCGTAAACCACATTTTGTATACGTTGTTATCTTTCATTACATATTCATCAAGTAGATCTATTTCATTATTATTAGTTCGATCGGGATCAATTACCGGCTGATCAAGAGAACTCCAGTGAATACCATCACTAGAGGTTGCATATCCGATATGCCAATGGTCGTCAGAACTAGATAATCCTGAATACCACATTTTATAGGTTGTTCCGTCAAATAGAATTGAAGGAGATGACACTTTCTGACTATACCAATTACCTGAAGTGTCATATAAAATTGGATTATTGGTATATTTTTGCCGATTGTTAGCTGCTAATACTTTTACGGGAAGAAGATATAAAAGGATAATTGTTGCAAGAATAGAAACTTTTAGGACAGCAAAGTTTTTCATTGTTATGTCCACAACTAGTATGTACTAGATTAATTGTATTTGTCAAGCATGGCTAAATAAGGTAAAATTCTTTATAGGCATAGCATAGCTCCTAGATTTTATTAACAAATGATTGTAATAAGTAAATCATTATATAAAACAATTGGTTTTAATACCTCTATTCAGTTCGTTGGTAAAATAGCGTCTGTTCTCTTGGGGCTTACTACCGTTTTTATTTTAACTAGATATCTTGGTGTTTCAGGATATGGGGATTTTATCCTCGTCTTTGCCTATATGTCTTTTTTTGGCATAATTGCCGATTTTGGTTTACAGCTAACTATAGTTAGAGAACTGGCACAAAACAACACACAATCTGACAAAATTTACGGAACCTATCTATGGTTAAAAACTAGGTTAGTTGCTCTATCTATATTTCTTGCTCTTGTTTTTCTTTTATTCTTTCGCTATTCCCAAACAATTAATATAGGTATTATAATAGCAGCATTAGCCGTAGGCATTAGTAGCTTAACTGGTTACGGAACAACAATATTTCAATCTAAGTTAAGATTAGATTTTGTTACCTATATAGACATTTTTACTAAAATAATTACAGTTTTTCTAATATTTGTTTTTGTTTCTTTAAAGCTTAATTTTTATTTTATCGTTTCAACAGTAATAGTTGGTAACTTATCTGCTGAAAA
>JAJZOC010000026.1 GCA_021852095.1 bacterium
ATCTAAAAAATTACTTACGTTGATCTTACCTCAAGGCCCGAAAGGAAAAGCGCTAACAGACTATATCAACGCCTTGGTTTTGTAAAACGCAACACAAACATTTATAGATTGAAATTATAAGATGTATTCAAAAAAATCTCTTGCCCTTTTCGATATAGACTATACGCTTTTTGACACACAGTCTTTTAAGGATAGCGGGTTTTTAAAGTACAAACTGTATAAAGAAGTAAAGGATGTTTTGGAGAAAATAAGCGGATTGGCTGAAGTTGGGATTTTTTCAGAGGGAGATGATAATTTTCAAAGGGAAAAACTAAAAAAAACTTTAATAGATGCTCAATTTGATAAAGAAAAGGTTCATATTTTTTTGAATAAAGAGGATAATATCGATTGGGTTTTAAAAAAATATAGAGCTTTTAATATTTTCCTTGTTGATGACAAGCTTAATTTTTTACAACTTGCTAAGAATATAAATGAAAGAGTATTTGTAATTTGGATAAAAAGAGGTCCTTATGCAGAGAATCAAAAAGAAATTTCGGGATTTAAACCGGATGCAACAGTGAATAATTTGATGGAAGCGGCAGAGATAGTAAGGAAAAAAAATAATTGAATATTGGATTTCTAATGACCAACCAAACTTAATAAACAAATAAACAAATGTCAAATAAGCAAATCAATTTCAAATAGTTAAATTTCAAATTATTTGAGATTTATAATATTTGTTATTTGATTATTGATTTGTTTATTGGATTATTTGCTTATTTGTAATATTTATTTTATGTGCGGAATTTTTGGTTACGTAGGAAAACAAAATAATGCTTCACAAATTGTTCTCGAGGGGCTTAAACTCCTTGAATATCGGGGTTACGATTCTTGGGGAATCGCGGCGAAGATTAAAGATGAAAGATTAAAGATGAAAGATTTTATTGTAGAGAAACATATTGGAAAAATCGGAAACGCACTACTCAACTCTCAACTCTCTACCCCCAACTCTCAACTCTCCATAGGACATACCCGTTGGGCAACTCATGGAGGAGTTACGGTTAAAAATGCCCATCCGCATTTGGATTGCACAAAAACAATTGCAGTTGTTCACAACGGGATTGTTGAAAACTTTCAGGAGCTAAAAACTGAATTAATAAAAAAAGGGCATAGGTTTATTTCGGAAACCGACACGGAAATTATTCCTCATCTTGTTGAAGAAAATCTTAAAAAAGAGGGTTTTGCGACCTCTGTTCGTGATGCATTCAATGAACTTAAGGGCATGAATGCGATTGTGGTTATGAACGCGGTTTCGAATGAAATAATAGCTGCAAAAAATGGATCCCCTCTTGTTGTAGGTGTAGGCAAAAACGAGTTTTTTATTGCGTCGGACGCATCAGGAATTGTTAAATACACACGGAAAGTAATATTCATAAAGGATAATGAAATGGCAATATTAGGGAAGAATATTCAAATTCTTTCTCTGCCAAAAGGAAAAAAGTTAAGAATAAATTATGAAACTGTTAATTGGGAACCGGAAGATGCCGATAAAGGAAAATATAAACATTTTATGATTAAGGAAATTTATGATCAGCCAAAGGTAATTTACAATATTGCGGAAAATTACGGCGATCAAATAGAAAATTTTGCTAAGATTATAAAGGATGCTCGGGGAACTTTTTTTATCGGAGCAGGAACTGCTTACTATGCATGCATAGGGGGGGCATATCTTTTTTCAACAGTTGCCAATAAACACGTTAATGTGGTAGTTGCTTCGGAATTTAACTACCTGGAAAAT
This sequence comes from bacterium, assembly GCA_021852095.1. Classification (GTDB taxonomy): domain Bacteria; phylum Patescibacteriota; class Microgenomatia; order Levybacterales; family UBA12049; genus JAMCTM01. The sequence continues at coordinate 1,778 of JAJZOC010000026.1, forward strand.
TTTTTAAACAGAGAGTCTTTGGTAATTGCTCTTTCTCAATCTGGGGAAACGATTGATGTAGTTGAGCCTATAACCCGGGCTAAACAGAAAAAAAGTACGGTTGCGGCAATTACAAATACCTTGGGATCAAGCCTTTATAGACTCGCTGACCATAAAATACTTTTAGGAGCCGGTCCTGAAAAAGCAGTAGCTTCAACCAAGGCTTACACCGCTAAGCTTTCGCTCTTGCTTTTTTTGGCATTTTCTTTAGCCGGAAGAAACAAAGAAGGAAAAAAGCTTCTGGTTCAGACAGATCGGGAAATTAGGAGAATCTTGGATAAAAAAAATATTGAGAAAATTAAAAAACTTGCCGATAAGCTTTGCCGTATTGATCACATCTATACACTTGGACGCGGTTTGTCTTATTCAACCGCGCTTGAAGCGGCCTTAAAAATTAAGGAAGTGAGCTATATTCATGCAGAGGGTTTTGCCGGCGGAGAACTTAAGCATGGAACATTGGCTTTGATTTCCGAAGGTACACCTTGTATAATTTTCGCACCGATTGATGAAACTTATGAAGCCATTATTTCTAATGCCATTGAAATTAAAGCACGAGGAGGATTTGTAATTGGTATAAGTCCAAAAAGAGCAAGGGTTTTTGATTATTGGATTAAGATTAATGATCTTAAGCAGGCATCTTTGATTGCCCAAATTATTCCAGCCCAACTATTGGGGTATTTTATCGCGATTAAAAAAGGTTACGATCCGGACAAACCTAGAAATTTAGCCAAAAGCGTTACGGTAAAATAGGTATTAAATATGAAGCAATCAGTTATAATTCTTCATGGGTGGGGGTTAAACGGTTCAAAATATAATCAATTAAAAAAAATTTTAGAGAATAAAAATAATGCTGTTTATGCTCCAGACATGCCAGGATTCGGCAAAGAAGTATTAGAATCGGCAAATATGGATTTAGATGATTATGTTCTGTTTTTAGAACGATTTATAAAAAAGAAGAAGATCGAAAGTCCAGTTTTAATAGGTCACTCATTTGGAGGCAGGGTTGCTATTAAATATACTTATAAATATCCCGATCAGGTTTCAAAACTTATTTTAACCGGTGTTCCAGTCATAAGACATATTAATTCCAGACAGAAACTGGCCATTGTTTTGGCTAAAATAGGCGGTTCTGCTTCTTCGTTTTTGCCGAAGACGGTCTTTAATAAGTTAAGAAAAATGCCTTATTACTTGGCTGGATCTTTTGATTACTATAAAGCCGGTCCGATGTCTAAAATTTTTGTTAGCATTATATCTGAAGATTTAACTTGTTTTATTAAGAGAATTAAAATACCAACTTTTCTTTTGTGGGGAGAGAAAGATCGGTTAACACCCGCAACGGATGTTTTGGAAATTAAAAAATATATGCCTCAGGCTGTTTCGGTAGTTTTTCCGGGGGAGGGCCATAGATTTCCTTATGAAAACCCCCGCTTGTTCTCTAAGGAGGTATTAAAATTAATATCATAATGAATTTGCTTTTTATTGCTACTTCAATCGCGTTTTTTGTCTGGATTATAAGAAACTCTCTTTTTTGGGTTTATCTTTGGCAGGTTAAGGAATACAGATTTGACAGAATATATGTGTATTTTAAAGAGACGAACACGGGCAGAGGAATCATTTTTTCTTACTTTTCAGCTATAAAGTGGGCTGTTTTTTTCTTCTTTCTGCTAGTTTCGGTTAATAATGACTTTTTGTTATCCTATAGACTATTTATATTTTTTATATTTGCCATCGAAGCTGTTTTGACATTTAAAGAATTTTTGTCTCATCGTTTGCGCAGGCCAGTTATTACTATTAAGTCTGTTCTTATTTTGCTGCTAACTTTATTCTTTATTTCTCTGCTATTTTCTCTGCCTTTGACGGAGCAGTTTTTATGGTTTCTTCTTTTAGACAGGTTTGTATTTCTATTTGTAGTATTATTTGTTCTTATATTTCGTTTGCCTACCGAGTTTTATTCGGACATGCAGGCTGAAAGGGCAGTAAAGAAAATTCAGTCCCGCAAAGACCTTTTGGTAATAGGCATAACAGGAAGTTATGGTAAAAGCACGACGAAGGAATATGTTGCGCAAATACTCGCCCAAAAATATACTGTTTTAAAGACGAAAGGAACGAATAATACACTTATAGGAGTTGTTAAAACCGTAATATCGGATTTAAGAAGAGATACGGAAATTCTTGTGGTTGAAATGGGGGCTTATAAAAAAGGAGAAATTGCCAAGATATGTAGTGTTGTTAATCCAAAAATAGGGATTATTACGGGTATTAGCAATCAGCATTTATCGTTGTTTGGCAGCCAGAAAAATATTCTGGAGGCAAAATATGAGCTGATAGATTCTCTCTCTCGTAATGGCTTAGCTGTCTTTAACGGCAACAGTGAAAATGCTTTTAACCTATATAAGAAAACAAAAAAGAAAAAAATTTTGTATCAGGTGGTGAATAAAACAGAAAAGAAATTGACAAACGACATCTGGGCGTATGATGTTTCTGTTAGAAAAGATGGTATTTATTTTAAGGTGGCTTTAGACGGCAAGGTTTTTAAACTGCATGCGTCTGTTATAGGAAAGCAAAATATCGAAAATATTCTGCCGGGAATATATATAGCCTATAAATTAGGTATTAAGCCTAAAGAGATAGAAAAGGCGGTTGGTTCTCTTACATCTTTGCAGAAGACAATGGTAAGACATAAGGTAAAAAATGGCTTAACTCTTATAGATGATACCTTTAACGCCAGTTCAGCGTCGGTTGTTTCTGCCATTTTCTATATATCTCTATATAAAGGGATTAAGACAATGATCCTTTCCCCCATGATTGAGTTGGGAGAAGACAGCAGTAAGGAGCATTATAAGGCGGGTTTGGAAATTGGAAAAGTTTGCGATTTCCTTTATTTAACAAACAAGAATTACAGTGAAGATATTGTAAGAGGCGTAAAAGATTCCGGCGGAAAGTGCATGGCTCGTATTGGAAACCTAAAAGAAATAACAGATTTTGTTAAGGAATGCATAAATAAAGATGCCGCCTTAGATGATATAATTTTATTTGAAGGTAAAGAGGCAGGATTTATTTTAGATAGGATTTTATGAAAACTATAGCGATCTCTATTTCTCCCAACACAGAGACTAAAGATATTTTTTTGGCTCTTAAGCTGTTGTTTTCTCCATGGGTATTTTTTAGGGGAGATTATACAAGACGCTTAGAACAGTGGTTTAGATCATATTTCAATGTTTCCTATGCGGTAGCTTTTAACAGCGGAAGATCCTCCCTTTTTGCTATTTTGAAAGCCTTAAATATAGGAAAAGGAGACGAGGTAATTCTTCAGGCATTTACTTGTGTTGTTGTTCCGAATGTGGTAATCGCTAGCGGAGCAATGCCTATCTATACTGATATAAATGAATCATTAACAATGGACATTAAAGACTTCGAAGCTAAGATAACGAAAAAAACTCGAGCTGTTATTGTTCAGCATACATTCGGTATTCCTGCTGATATGACCAGTATTAAAAAAATTGCAAGAAAATATAAGATTGCCGTTATCGAAGACGCTGCTCATACCATTGGCGGCACCTTGGAAAAAGATAAACTTGGTACGTTGGGGGATGCGGGTTTTTTTAGTTTTGGTCGGGATAAAGCCTTTTCGTCTGTTTTTGGGGGTATAGCCATTACGAAAGATAAACAGCTTGGTAAAAGAATAAGAGAATATCAAAAAAAACTGAATAACCCTTCGTTTTTTTGGACGCTTCAACAGCTTTTGCATCCCATAGCTTTTGCTATTATTCTACCGCTTTACGACATTTTATATATTGGAAAAATAATACTTGTTATTGCGCAAAAAATAAAACTTCTTTCTATTCCTGTTTCTAGTCAAGAGAAAAAAGGTAAGTATTCTTTCTTGTCTGCAAAGAAAATCCCTAACTCTCTTGCTTGTTTGGCTTTGTTTCAGCTTCGAAGGATTAAAGAATTCTCTATGAATAGAGAAGCAATATCTAACATATATATAAATGGTTTATCCTCTAAAGATATCTCTGTTCCATATAAAGAAAATATTCCTTTTCTTCGTTTTCCTATTTTTTTCAAAAGGAGAGAAGAATTGATAATATTTTTGAGACAAAAGGGTATTTATGTTGGTAAGTGGTATTCTGAAATAATAGATCCAAAAGGGGTTAATTTTGATAGAATCTGTTATAAAAAAGGTTCCTGTCCCAATGCGCAGTATTATGCTCAAAAGATTATAAATCTTCCCACCTATCCCAAAATGCGAATAAACGATGCTTTATTAATAAAGGATTTAATAAATAAATATGTTAACGATAAAAGAAATTAGGGATAAAGATAGCTGGGAGAATTTTCTAACTAAGTTAGAGATAGAAGATTATCCGTTTTTCCAAGCGTGGAATTTTGGAGAAGTTCAGAAAAAACTTGGTTTTGAAATATCGCGTTTGGGTTTGTACGATAAAAAAAAATTGATTGGGATTTGTCAAATAATAGATGTTAAAGCAAAAAGAGGTCATTATTTGCATCTTCGCCATGGTCCGGTTCTTATAGATTTTAATAAATATATTCAAGATTTTTTAAGCTATATAAAAGCGTTCGCCCAAAATAAAAATATAGATTTTATACGGATGAGTCCTTTGATAAAAAAAGAAGACATCCTTTTTAGTGATTTACGAAAAATGGGTTTCAGGGATGCTCCGATACATAATCAAGACGCAGAAATTTGCTGGGTTTTAGATATTGAAAAATCCAAAGAGGAACTTCTTAAGGATATGAGGAAATCTCATAGATATTTGATTAAGAAATCATTAAATATGGACATAAAAATTATTCGAACAAAAAAAGTATCTGATATTGATAATTTTTTACCTTTATATAATGATCTTTCTTTACGGAAACATTTTGTACCTCATAAAGGATTGGCGGAAGAATTTGGAACGTTTGCTAAAGAAGATCAAGAGGTTTTATTTTTAGCAAAATATAAGAATAAAATTATTGCAGGATCTATGATTGCCTATGTAGACAATACTGCGATTTATCGCCATAGCGCATCGAATGATGAATTTCGCGATATCCCCGCGATGTATTTAATTTTATGGGAAGCGATTTTAGAGGCAAAAGAAAGACATAAAAAAACATTTAATTTCTGGGGTATTGCGCCATCAATTTCAAAGAATCATCCATGGTTTGGTCTTACCCTGTTTAAAACAGGATTTGGAGGAGAAAGACGAGAATTTATTCATGCGCAGGATTTGCCTCTGTCTCCAAAGTATTGGAAAACTTATCTGATTGAATCCGTATCTAAGAGATTAAAAGGTTATTAGTAAACAATATTATCTGATAGACAGAAGTCTTTTTAGCACGTTTGGAGTCATACCTAATCGAATAAGTGAAGTGTAATTACGGTTATGTTTTTCTTTGCGAACCGTCTTTTCTATCTTCTTCTCTAATTTTTTGGAAGAGTTTTC
>JAJZOC010000027.1 GCA_021852095.1 bacterium
TAGGTATTATGGCACTTCGCCTATTGGCTACGAGGCCATAAAGACTTCGTAGCTGAAAGCGGAGAGTCTTTATACTTATTTGTATTTTGAAAGCAGAGGGGTATATAGCAAATAACTTTTAAATTTGAAAGAAGTTTGATAGAATCAATATGCCTTGCAGAGATGGCTCAGTGGTAGAGCAGCTGTTTTGTCCCAGTAAAGTCTTGCTAAATCTGAAGATTTAGCTTAGACTTACGGGATCGCGTAAATCTAGCTCGCCGGAGTAACTCAGTGGTAGAGTAGCTGTTTTGTAAACAGCAAGCCGCGGGTTCGAATCCCGCTTCCGGCTCATATCGGCGAGCAGATTTTACTGTGATAAACAGCATGTCCCGGGTTCGAATCCCGGTCTCGGCTCCGTAAAGTAAATAACGCTGGGTTCGCATAGCGGCAATTGCATCTGGCTGTAGACCAGATGTCCGAAAGGACTTCGGGGGTTCGAGTCCCTCACCCAGCACTGATATTCACTTACTTTAGCTCGTTGCACTTCGCTAAAGAGCGTTTCATCAGTGCAAGCACAGATATGGAATTAAGGTGAATATCAGCAATTGAGAAAACAATTAGCAAATTTTCTTAAATTAATTGATTTGCCCGAATGGCTCAGTGGCAGAGCGAGTTCTTGGTAAGAACTAGGCCGTGGGTTCGATTCCCACTTCGGGCTCAAAAATTTGTATACCCTCCGCTTTCAAATTGCAAGGGTTTATACCTAACGGAGCTTTGATTTTGAAGAGTGGCTTTGATTGTAAAATCACCCCAAACTCTTATTTGAAAGCTACGGTAGGTATATACGCCCAATCGCTAACATAGCTATGGTGGCGTGCGACCAAAAAGTTACAAAATCAAAGCAGAGTGGTATATATTCTTAATTAGCTTTACCTAATTTATCTAAGTCTTTGTCGAAAGTAAAAAGTTCTGCGTTTTCTAATTGAGTCTTTGCTAATAAAAATGAGTCAACTAAACTGATATTTTTTTCCTCGTAGATTAAAAGGGCTTTTCTAAATATATCTCTGGACTCAATTTGGAAGTATACTGCCGCTACAAGAGATTTTAACTTATCAATAATATTTTCTCTTTCAAACAAATAATATTTTTGTAAGATGAAGTTGATCTCAAAAATAATAATCTGCGGTACTAGTATAATTATCTTTTCTTCTTTTGCTTTCTCTATGAGGTGTTCAACTCTGTCTGCCTGTTCTGGAATATCATTAAGTAGTAATCGTAAGAACCCATTAGTATCTAAAATGACCTTTCTCATTGGTTTTTTCTTATTATCTTAGCCGCATATTCCGCCGCCATAGAGTTGGCAAATAAATCATGGACAATCTTAGCGGATAATGGTTTTTTATTGGTTTTCATTGATCCTTTAAGTTCAAGAAAATCTTTTATTGGTTCCACGATCATTTTCCCGTTTTCTATGGAAACGAGCGCTTTCTTTTTTTTGGAGAGATCAAGCTCTCGGCGGATCTTTGCGGGAATACTTATCTGGCCTTGAGAGGTAATTGAAACAGTATACGTCATGTATTAAATCTAACATAGTACATTACTATTGTCAATAGTCATTAAATCTACATTTAGGTAATAGATCCTAATATAGCTACTTAAACCCTGCTGATATAGTCAAAAACTGGATAAAGTAGTATCATATTGCAGTAATTAATCTATGTTAATCTTGATCATAGAATAAACTTGTTGATTATATTAACCAGTCCATCTTTGTCAACGGAAGGAGCTATGTAATTTGTCGTTTTTAAAAGTTCCGGTTCGGCGTTTCCCATGGCCGCCTTAACACCGGCATAACGCATGGCAGAGACATCGCTCGCGCCGTCTCCAACAGCAATCGTTTCCGAAGGATTAATTTTCAGCTTATTTTGGATATAGGCCAGTCCCGTTCCTTTGGATGCGTCTTTATGGCTTATTAAAGTTACTGCCCATCCTGGTTCGCTCCAATGCGCCCCTACGCTAAATACATACTTATTTGAGAGTCTGTTTAATGCCTGCGGTATTTTCTCCGCGCTTTTTCGACTATGGGAAATAAAAGAAATCGTTGATACAGAATCTTTGGCATATTCTTTTGTCCACATTCCTTGTATGCAAAATCCTGCGTCGTCATATAGTCCTTTTGAAACTTTCACTATGTCTTTTACCTCTCTTGCTGGAATGCGCAAGTCGTATTCTATATCTCCCGAAGGGCTGATTACTTTAGTTCCGTTTTCTAAGACATGGTAATTGTTTTGTAAGCCTAGAAGATGCACGAGGGATTTATGATCTTTCCATGCCCTTGCGCTGACAAGGGATATATAAACTTTCTGTTTCGCTTTTTGTATAGCTTTAATAGTTTCCGGAGAAGGCGTATTGTTATGCGGTTTGACAATAGTGCCGTCTATGTCGAGTGCTAAAAGTTTATAGCGCATAGACCTTATAAAAATAGACCTTATAAAAATAGTTGATAAAAGCAAATTCTTTGGCACCGAGTACTGCTGATATTTCCCCAAAGACTCAAAATAGGTGAGCTCAATTTCATATCCTAGAATATAAAACGATTTGCTCTGTCATCCCGCTAAGCGGGACTACCTCATCCTTGGTGAATTTGTAGAGGAAAAATTTTCAGCCGCCTCTAATACCAAAGAACAAAGATAGTATCGCAAAGGACAAGGTTTTTGTCAATACAAATACTACCAATAAACCAATAAGCAAATAAACAAATGTCAAATAAGCAAATCAATTTCAAATAGTTAAATTTCAAATGCTATAAATATATTTGAGATTTGTAATATTTGTCATTTGATTATTGATTTGTTTATTGGCTTATTTGCTTATTTGCTTATTTCCGTCAGGGGGCTACTTCCTGCCAAACATAATTGGGGTGTTCTATAAGCTCCGGTGCGTTTAAAACCATATCCGGCCGCTCGGTTATAGAATAGGTTGGACAATATTGATCATTTGCACACAGATCTCTATTGTTTACTATAGTTGAGGGATTACTCGAGTTATCTGATGCATTGACTACAACCGATCCGGCGATATTTAACTGAAGGTCTTTGGTCGCGCTTGCGCAGTTGTTTGTTCCCTGGATTATAAATTGATTATCAGCGCTGTAGAAGCCCTCTATATTACAGCCGGTTGAAGTTCCTCCCGCTGTTGTTGATGGTTTGCAAACGGCTGGCGTAGTTTCTCCAACGGTTGGAGCAACAATAATATTGCCGGATACATAGAAAGTTGCGGTCGAGCCATTAGGGACAAGAATATTTCCTAGTATGTTAAGATCTCCATTAATTAAAAATACATAATTAGAATTAGCAGAAAACGTAGTGGTATTTAGATAAAAGGGGGTTGGATTATTGTTATTTTGACTTGTATCATTTTTATAAACACCATGGGTAAGAGTGCTTAAGCTACAGCCGCCTGAATTATTACAAGCTGTTGTTAGAGGTATTGCTGTTATTCCCGCCTGGCTCAAGGTAGTTTGCATATAGCTGTAAGATGTGCGTATTACGCCTGGAGAAACAGGTGTAAAATTGTATGAATTAGCAATCCAATTGGTTGAGGAAATCGCGGATCCGGGAGGAGTAGTCGGAGTCTCACCATAGTAAACTCCTGGACTTGTGCTGGTCGTGTTTGTTCCTATGGCATAAGCTCCGGCACTGCAGGTAGTAGGATTCTTCGCATTAGGCGGTATAGTATCTCCGCCCGACAGCCAGCAATCTGCTCCAACGCACTGTTCCCAGACAATTGAATCGCTTATTCCGAAGTCCACCCCGGATAAACTGCCTTTTGCCCCAGACGGGCTGTCCGCTGACGAACACATGTTCGGCGGGGCGTAGGTCGGATCAGGAGAATATGGGTTTAAAGCGCAACCATAGCCAACATCAACGCCATCACCGACATCAGCTGTGTAATCGACTCCCGGCAGAGGATAAGTTTTTATATATTGAACAGGTGTTGTTGGCACTATAATACTAACAGTATATGCTCCGCTGATCAGATCCCCAAAAGTGTAATCGCCATCTGTTGTATAAGAGGTTGTGTTGGGAGCGGCTTGGGTTCCTCCGGGAGAAAAGGAAATAGTTATAGTAGCTCCTCCTAAATAGTTGGTGTCCGGGGGAAAGTCTCTTATATGATTTTTATTTACGTCATCAAATACATTGCCGGAGATCGAATAAATCTTTGTGGCATAAAAATTCAGGGCTTGATCTCCTCCTATAGTTATAGATGTATTGCAGGATGAGCTGTATGGAGGAGATGTAAGGCATGACCCGCTTGCGCCGCCGGTAAGATTAAAATAAGAAGGAACATAAGGCGGACTTGCCTGACCGCTTAGACTGATAGTTATGGTATACGTGCCAGGAGGAAGATCATTGCAGGCATAAGTATTATTAGAAACCGTACACGAAGCAGTATTGGCAGTTACGTTAAATATTCCCGTATAATTGCTGTCGGCTGATCCGGGATTAGATGGTCCATTATAATCATGGTCGCTGTCATAATATACGGTTCCCGTAATATTGTGCCCGAAGACAAAATAGTAAGAAGCAGAAGTCTTGTTGCCCGCGCCGTCGGTTGCCGTAGCACTAATCTTAACATAAGGGTTATTTGCAATGTCGCTGATATTAATGCTGATATTGGTAGTGGTTGGAGCGGCAGTAGGCGTAGGTGAATTACCTGAATATCCCTTACTGTATCCACTGTCAGAATAAAAAGCTACATTGTAGTACACAGAGGCGCAGCCCGATCCTGTATCACTGCAGTTAAGCGTGATTGTGGTGGTGGCGGGTGCGATTGGAGCCGGCAGAAGCGTGGGCGAGGCCAAGGTAGTAGAAAGAACAGGAGAAGTGCTTAGGGTAGGAGGGGTAAGATCGCTCGTCCATGCACCGCGTGCTCTGCCGGTAATAATCAGACCGACGGCAACAACAAGAAGAAGGGGAAATATAAAGAAGAACTTTTTCCCATTTTTCATTCTGAATATATTATTGAGGTAATAATAGAGAAATGTCAAGCACTAGAATAAACTATAGGCTTCTTGACAAAAGTAAAAAATAATGTTATAAGATAGCGATAAAACCTATAGTATACAGATTAAACTTTCTATAGGGTTTCATTAATGAGCACTGCGGAAAGTCCAAGGTTTGATAAAGGAAAGTCAACCCCTAGACAAATTCCTCACAAATACGGTGATGGTTTCAGTCCCGAAGTTATAATGGCAGTGGCGGAACAGATAGAAAGACTGTACCCGGATCACCAAATAGGAGAAGAACCTGCTTGGGCAAATAAGCTTAAAGAAGCCGTAGATAGGCTAGAGACAGATCAGGTTATTGGTAAAGGAGAGTTAATTCTACCAGTTGATAATAGAGATAAAGACAGAAAAGATTCAAGAGCAACAAAAAGTAATCGTTTTTTTAAACCTTTTGCACAAGCGGCGGTAGTTGGCGCTATAGCTTTTGGAAGTCTATTAGGCGGCAGATCTTCCGTTAACGCAGAAGGACAAAACATAACACCATCAACTCCGACTCCGTCCGCGTCTCTTGGAAAATCGCCGGACAACTATACCGCCAAACAAATAAAACCTGCAGAAGTTACTTCTTCTAAAGAAACTGCGTCTGCAAGTCAGGCAATAGCAGTTTCTATAGCAACCACTAATACCTATGGACCTGCTGTAACTCAAGCCTGGCTTCAGGAACATCCACAGAATGTCCAAGACATAACTACCGTAACTGATAGTAACGGCAATGTTATAAAAAGATTTAGTCTTAGTGGTCCTGCTGGCTCGCCGGGCGGCATGTATGGTACGATGAACGGGCAGATTGATGAAAGTGATTATAACAGCACAACCAATGCATGGTCAGCTAATAAGCCTATAGCGGATGTTCCGATGGATCTATCTAAGTCTATTGCTTCCTCATCCAATGGCGCAGACTTTATCATAGGGGGAGCGAGCAATTTTCAACAAGGCGTGGCCGCTCTTGAGCAATATTCCCCTAATACCAATACCTGGCAGTCTATTCCTTTTCCGGAGCAGGATCAGCCCGCGGGAACTGTAGAGAATTTAATAAGGCTGTCGGATAGTAAGTATTTGGGTAATAATACCGGTTTCAACAGCGGAGGGCTTGGCCAGGAGCTGATTACGGTTGATCAAACTACGGGAACTGCATCACTTCAAGCGGTAAGTCCGAATATAGGCGGCGCCTTTGAGTTGGAGGTTACTTCCCAAAATTCCGATCTTAGCAATGTGCAAATGACCTCTAATGGGTCGTATGGGGATCCAGACGGGGTTGAAGCAATGTCTCTAAATGCCAACACCGGAGAAATGACCGCGACTAATTTTTTTGGAAATCAAAACAGCCCGGATTACGAAGGGGAATTGGGAGCATCGGGAGATTACACAGCGGCTGATGGCAGTAATCATGATGTTGTTGTTAACCGAACATCATCTGATGTATATGATGATAATCTAACAACCGATACAAGAAATGGTCCGATATATTCAGCGAGTTGGCTGGATAATTTGGGTATTCGAAATTACGACAAAGGAACCCTTATGATTTCTGGTTTAATTGTTCCGGTAAATGATTCCCAGAATAACCTGATGGGGTATTGGTTCGGAGGAAATTATTGGAATAATAATATTGAGAACAATGCTGCTGTTTGGGCTTATAGAGATAACACTTCCGGTAATATCACCGCTTTTTATCTAAATCCGCCTCTTAACGCTGTTGATCCTGTTAATCCTGGTAATTATGGGACTGGTTCAAGTGTTAGCGATATGCGCATAGAAAAGGTAAACGGACAGAATATTCTGCGGTTTAACATTGGTCCCGGCGAAGCGTCGGTTGAGATTAACAGCGATAGTACTCCTAATCTGAATACTCAATTAACATTGGGCGACGCTGGCTATGACCAAACCCTTCCGTCTCCAACTCCCGCCTCAACCCCAACCTCCAGCGTAACTCCTACTGTTGCAGAGCCAACAGTTACTCCAACAGCAGAAGCAACAGCAACAGTAACAGCGATTCCCACAGTGAATTCTGGATCAACTAAGATAAATCGTCCTTATGTTATTTTTCTTCCAGCTGTTTCTAATAACAGTACTTCTGCAGGATGGTAGGTATGCCTTGAAGATAGACGCTGGAAACTGGGATTGAAA
>JAJZOC010000095.1 GCA_021852095.1 bacterium
TAATTCCTGCCGGTAACAGGCATAGCTCATAAGGTATTAAAAGGCGAAACAATATATAGTATCGCTAAAAAATACAACACTGATCCTCAAAAGATTGTTGACTTTCCGTTTAACGACTTTGCCAATCCCGAGACTTTTTCTCTTGTTGAAGGAGAAATACTTATAGTGCCGGACGGCATAAAGCCATCGGAACAGAAATATATTACACCGGAGGTATACATTGTTTCCGGACCTGTTCCTGTTGTAAAGGGAGGATTTACATGGCCTGTTAAAGGTGTGATCACGCAGTTTGCTTCTTGGTATCATATGGCTTTGGATATTGCCGCGCCTTACGGAACTCCGATTGTGGCGGCTCAAAGCGGTACTGTTACAGAGGTGCGTGTTGGGTCTTACGATACCGGATATGGAAATAACATCTGGATTAGTAATGGAGAAGGGTTAGATACTCACTATGCCCACATGAAAGCGGTAAATGTTTCGGTGGGGGAGCCTGTTGTGGGAGGGAAAACGGTTATTGGTTGGATTGGTTTAACAGGAAGAACAACCGGCCCTCATGTACATTTTGAAATAAGAAAGAATGGCGTGCTTGTTAATCCTCTGCCGTACCTACAGTAATAAGCAAATAAACAAATGTCAAATAGGTAAATCAATTTCAAATAGTTAAATTTCAAATTATAAATATTTGAGATTTGTAATATTTGTCATTTGATTATTGATTTGTTTATTGGGTTATTTGCTTATTTGTAGTATTATTGTTTGGGGCCTGTAGCACAGTTGGTAATGCGCCGCATTCGCATTGCGGAGATCGGCGGTTCGAACCCGCCCAGGTCCACTGGGCCCGTAGTACACCGGTAGTATAACTCCATGGCATGGAGTAGAAAGGGGTTCGATTCCCCTCGGGTCCACCAGCGATTCCAGATTTAGACAAAAACTATTCCATGTCTCTAATTGTCCAAAAATCCGAGGCTAGATTAGGGTTGGTAAGGTATTCATAAGGCATGAAGCAATAGCCGTTTTGTCCCCATAGATCTCCCCAGCTGTTTCGAATTATAAATTGCTGCGTTTGATCGTCAAAACCAACTGCCATAACCGCGTGTCCGCCAACAAGTTGCTCATCTTTGGCGGGAAGAGGAACAATGCCACTTTCGGCAACTTCAGACGATTCAAAACTTTCATAAACCGAAAATCCAAATACGAAAGGATAGTTTTGAGAAAGCGTATGTTTTAGCTCGTTAAGGCCAGATAGGCGGTAATAGCTGGTAATTTGATAATTAAGCGCGTCGCTGTAATCTTTAGCTGTGGGTTGGATAGTAAATTTATTAACATCATACGGCCATTCGGATTCCAGGCAGGCGCCCAATTTAACAAGGGTTTTAATTCCGTCGCGAAGCATAGCTCCGCTATCTGTATTAACTGTGTGTTCGATAACACGTTCGTTGTAATAAATAAACAAACGGCTAAAATCAAGAATTTTTTTAATCTGCTGTTTTTTTAAGTAATCAAGGTTTCCAGCAAGGGCATTGGCAGTACAACTGCCAAGTTGTCCCTGGTCTTGAATCGGCGAACAGTTAGGGCGAAGATCAACTTTTGCTGGCAGTTTTTCCGGGATTACAGGTGTTAGCCTGGCATAGAGTTTGTCCCGATGATCCGGCAGATCCGGAATCCAGCCATAAATCGGTTTACGGCTCGCCAAATTAGAAATTATCATAACAAGTTTATAATAATATATTAGATCTTGTTCCACAATAGTTTACAATATCTTTCATTTAGCCGCTGTTTTATGTTAAACTATAGAATGTTATTCCTTCTTGGTGTTTTTAGTTCTTCAGACTTTAAAATCCTAACGAGATGAAACAGCATATTAAAAAGACATTTCTATCTTTAGAAGTCAGAAATTACCGGCTTTATTTTATCGGGCAGGCAATTTCTTTATCCGGCACTTGGATGCAGACGATTGGACAGGCGTGGCTTGTTCTAAAGCTAACTAATTCCGGGACTGCGCTTGGGATTATAACCGCGCTTCAATTTTTGCCGATTCTTTTATTGGGGCCAATAGGCGGCGTGGCGGCAGACCGTTTTCCAAAACGAAAGATTTTATACGCGACCCAAAGCATATATGCCATCCTTGCCTTAATTTTGGGAATTCTTGTAGCAACTAATACGGCAGCCGTCTGGATGGTTGGGGTTCTTGCGTTTCTTTTTGGGTTGGTAACGGTTTTTGACAATCCTGCCCGTCAGGTTTTTGTTTTTGAAATGGTCGGACAGGAAAGACTTTTTAATGCCGTAACCCTTAATACCGCGGAAATTAACCTTGCCCGCGTTGTCGGCCCTTCTCTTGGCGGCGGATTAATCGTTTTTTTAGGACTTGCTCCTCTTTTTATCTTAAACGGTTTTTCATACTGTGCGGTGCTTATTATGCTGTTTTTTATGAATGACAAGGAACTGCATAGTCTCCGGCGTCCCAACAGCTCAAAAAACCAAATTAGGAGGGGATTCTCCTACGTATTTTCAACGCCTATCCTGCGCGATACGCTTTTGATGATGGCAATCATCGGAACATTTGCGTATGAGTTCAATGTTATTTTGCCTATTCTAGCAGAGTTTACTTTTCATGGGAATGCGGCAACATTTGCCGCTTTAACCGCGGCAATGGGAGCAGGATCTGTAATCGGCGCGTTTTTTACCGCAGGAAGAGCGCGAACAGGTGCTCCGATATTAATTATTAACGCTTTCCTTTTGGGTTTGTTTCTTTTGATCACTGCGGTTTCACCGAGCTTTATCTTTGCCTGTTTTGCACTTATTTTGGTTGGAATAGCATCAATTAATTTTATCTCCGCCGGAAACACAACACTTCAGCTTGAGTCAAAACCGGAAATGCGCGGCATTGTTATGTCTTTGTGGACGGTGGCGTTTCTAGGCTCAACTCCAATAGGCGGTCCAATTATCGGTTGGATCGGAGAATTTATAGGACCTCGTATGGGGCTGGCGACAGGCGGCGCCGCAGCAATCCTTGCTTCTATCTACGGCGCGGCAGTGCTTTTAAAAGGAAATCGTATAGAGACTATAACCAAGAGCATATGGATAGAAAGCTCTCAAAGCGCAAACCAAGAACTGCGGGTAAAATAATCAGTCGGAAAGCTCTCGTCCGTATTTTTCTTTTGAGAGCTTAATTATTTTTTCTCTATTCTCGTTTTTCAAAGAGGGCAGGGGGAGGGTTTTTGCCGGAAAAGGCATAGAGGTCATTCCGTCTACGGAAAGCTTTAAAACAATATCATATTTACCCAGAGAAACAAGATCACTCTCTGTATACATTTCCGCAAATTCTTTCATCAGTATATAGGCGTCAGATCCTCCCACTACAAAGGAGATAAGAGTGCCGACATTGCCGAAAATCGCTTTTTGAACATGAAGATCCAGCTGATCCGTATATTGATTTGCCAAGGTCAGAGAAAGGCGGTATTTTCGGGCTTCCGACAAAATTTTAATAAAAGAATCGGTAGCAAAATTCTGGAACTCATCAACGTAGAGGAAAAAATCCCGTCTTTCTTCTTCTTTTACAAAAGATCTGTTCATTGCCGCCAATTGAATTTGAGTAATAATCATAGCGCCCAAAAGCGCCGCATTATCCTCGCCGAGTTTTCCCTGAGACAAGTTAAGAATTAAAATCTTATTTCCGTTCATAATTTCCTCTAAATCAATACTCGATTTAGAATGTCCGATAATGTTTCTTATCATTTTTGAGGAAACAAATTGCCCAACCTTGTTTTGAATAGGCGAGATCGCTTCGGCTTTTAAGGCTTCCGGCATTCTGGCAAATTCTTTTTCCCAGAAGTCTTTTATAACAGGATCTTTTAATTGAGCCGTCATTTTTGCGCGATACTGGCTATCGGAAAGAAGCTTTAATACATCAACTAAGGTTGCGTTTGGGGTTTCAAGAAGAGTAAAAATAACATTTCTTAAAATATACTCTAGGCGCGGCCCCCAGCTGTCTTTATATAGCTTGTAAAAAATCGAAACTATGCCGGATGCGACCAAATCCTTCTGCTGACTATTTCTAACCTCCAGGACATTAAGTGAAAAAACTCTTTTTAGATCAAACGGTTCTAGGTAAACCACATCCTGCAGTCTTCTTTTCGGGATATAGTCAAGAATTGTTTCCGACAAATCGCCATGCGGGTCAATAATGCCAACCCCGCGATTTTTTCTTATATCATCAATTGCCATGTTTGCTATAAGAGTTGATTTGCCTGCGCCTGTTTTTCCGATAATATAGGTGTGTTTGCGCCTGTCTTCGGTTTTTATGCCGAAAATCGTGGGCGTATTTTTAAAATCGGTTTGAGCAAAGAAATTAATGTCCTTCTTGTTTTCTTCATCTGTTGCAATCGGAAGATTTTCCGGCGGCTCACCGGATAACGTTTTACCCCAGGCAATATTTTTTATGCCTGACAAAAGATATCCCGGCGGATGCCATAAGCTTGCTAATTCCTGGGCATTTAAAATTTGATGTCTTTTTTCAAAGTAGGTTGTTTTTCTTTTAAGCATTTTATCTAAAAAATTCTTTTTGAGAAGAAGCGGTTTTCTGAACACAAATTGATTTCCATCTCCCAAAGAAAAACTGCCAAATGTTCCTGCCATATTTTGCAGAAATGGAAGAGGCGGTAGGTTTTTGGTGCCGGCCGCAATTCTTACCAAAGCCTTGCCTCCCTGAAAAGAAGCTTTTTGCATCATCAGAAGTTTTTGCGGATTCTGGGTGTATTTTCCTGTACTTTCGATCGAGCTTGGGTCTTTTGCCTCTGTATCCAGCAGGAGATGCCCGGCCTGTTTAACAGCGTTTTTCTGCCAGGGAAAATTTGCCGGGGTGACTAAAATCTGGATCGCAAAAGCTATTTCTGGCGGCTGTTTTGCCAGAAAACCAAGAATGGAAGATAAAGGATCTATATCTTTAAAATCAAAATAGGTTTTAATCGGCAGATACGAGTAGGAGTTTAATGCCATCTGTCCGGCAGCTATTTTTGGATAGGCAAGCACTTTTTTTAAAGGATCTTCGGCTTTAACAATTTGGGAAAAGGGAAATGAAGATTGAATTAGGCTTGTGATGAGCGTTTCATGTTTCTCAAGCGCGGTAACGTAAAAAGAAATGGTTTGGTCAACAAGAAATATCTCGAAGGAGTAAACAGAGGCTTCCCAGATAAGTCTTTTCCAAAGCGGAATATAGGGGTGGGGAAGAAGCGAGGCAAAAATCTGGGTTGCTGATTCAATCGGCGTTTCATCATCCTTTGAATTTTTAATCACAAGATGAACAAGGCTCATAAAATTATTATAGCAGAGAATAGGAATTATCAATAGCTAGAGAAGTTATTTGAGTTTGAAACGGAATCTAAAAGTGGGGGATGAGGATTGTTAGAGATCCAAGAATAAGAACCGCGGCGATCATATAAAAAAGAACCGTGAATAAAGGATGGTTGTTTACGTCGGAGAATATTTTGTTTGTGCTGGTTTTTACTTTTTTTGTTTTAGTTATTTTCTTTTTCATAAAAAAATTATTTCAGATAAAAACTAAGATGTCAATAGGCAACCCCAAAATTATAAGGCGGATCCGTTCTCCCAGTCTTTTTCGAAGGTTGATGAAAGAGCAGATAAAATATCGTTTTGTGTCAGCATAATACCTACTTCCCGATTCTCATCCAAACTTTGAGTTGATAAATTTACCGATCCGATATACGCTTTTGTATCGTCAGCCAAAATAAGCTTGGCATGAATATAAGGAGAGGTAAGAGATTTAACCAAACAACCACCCTTTATCAGTTTCATAACGGCATTTTTATTGGATTTTATTTGAGAAAAAGTCGGAACAATAAATCTCACTTTTATTTGTCTGCATTTCGACGATAAGATCATTACAATCTGCGGATCGTCAATATCTTCTGTTTCTATGTCTAAGGAGTTACGCGCGTTTTCAATAAGACTTGTTATGGCAGGTCTTGAATTATCAGGACTAATTATTAAATGGGTAGACGGGGGAGTAAAAGATTTATTTTTCCAGTCGGCTATGAAGATGTTGCGGGCTTCGGTTACATCCTGCGGGTTTGTGTCCAAAACATCGTATTCGCGGTTTTTGGAAAAGGATGAAGTCGTTAGATTTTGTCCCAAGATCAATGCTTCTTTATTATCAATTACTAAAGTTTTTTCATGGGTTAAGGCAAATTTAGGATTTGTCCATTTAACCGCTACACCATTTTTGATCAGCATATTTTTTGAGCGCGTATTTAAGTTTCCTCCTCCGGCTCCAAAAGGATGCTGTTCGAGCATAACCGCTACTTTTACTCCGCGTTCCCGCGCTTGATCCAAACTATCAATAATCTTTCTGTCGGACAGCAAATACATTTCAACCAGAATTTCCGAATGGGCATTATTGACCGCGTTTAAAATTGGCTCCCGTCCGGCCCCTGGCTGAACAAAGAGTAGGGTATTGGTGTTTGCTCCGAGAACATTAAGGTTTGTTGTCTGGGGTTTTGCCTGAAATAGCAAAAACCAAACATAAACAAGAATTACAAAAATAATGGTTGGAATATTCCTCTTAATTAAAGGCGGCATTAGACCCAGTATAGAGAGTCTTTAATAAGAGTTCAATAGAGATCCCGGTAATCGTTCAGGAGTTTCCGAAGAAATCGTCATTGCGATCACTTCGACTTCGCTCAGTGTAAGCTCCGCGAAGCAATCTCCAGAGATCGCCACGGCTACGGCGTCACCTCGCGATGACGCAATTTTGTCAAATCCTGAACGGTTACAGATCCCGAGGTGTCAAACCAATAGAACATCGGAGGTGTAAGGGAGTGTGGATATAAGGAGAGGCGAAGGAGAGATGTACGGATTATTATCTCTAATAGATTCAAGAAATTCAAGCGTTAAACTATTGACAACGATCGTATACCCGTATACCATAGTATAATAA
>JAJZOC010000081.1 GCA_021852095.1 bacterium
TGCCAGTCTTTTTTTGCAGAAATGCAACTATATCTTGATTTTTAAACCTACTTTAGAACGCAAAGAGGGAAATAAAGTAATCATAAAAGGAAATGTGGATGCGGAATTGGTTTTGCATTCAATGATCGAGTATAAAAATTATGACAAAGCTATTATTGTCTCAGGAGACGGTGACTTCCACTGTCTGGTTGAGTATTTGGATAAACAAGGCAAACTCCTGAAGATATTGGCGCCCACAAAACATTACTCAAGCTTACTACGTAAGTTTAATAGTAAAAACTACATTATACGGATTGATTTACTAAGAAGTTCTTTAGAACAAAAAAAGACTGGCATTCGCGGTCGGTCGAAACCTTAAGCTAGTCCAGTCATCGTGATGAAACTAATTTATCACAAAAGATTAAAAAAGTCAAGACAAATTAGCCCTAACCAAAACCACGCTTGGCGAGTCTTGACAGGTTTAGAAGGATAGATAAAACTAAATAAGTCTTTATATATGAAAATTGTTTTCGTTGAAGTTCAAACGTGGGAAAAAGAAATATTGGAAAAGAGTTTTCCTAAGGCCATCTTTATAGATGAAAAATTAACACAAGAAAATGTTGTTAGGTATAAAGACGCAGAGATTCTTTCCTGCTTTATCTATTCAGAGATAACTAAAGATCTTCTTGATAAACTGCCTAATCTTAAATATATTACTACCCGCTCTACAGGATTTGACAATCTGGATATAGATGCCTGCAGAAAACGAAATATTAGCATTTCTAATGTTCCCGAGTATGGAAGCAGTACCGTTGCCGAGTTTACGTTTGGATTACTGCTTGATCTGACACGACAAATTACCAAATCAATTTTGCAGGCAAAACAGCTTAATTTTGATCATCAGACTATTCGGGGAGTTGATTTGTTTGGGAAAACAATTGGTATTGTCGGGCTTGGAAAAATAGGCAGACATGTACTTCAAATTGCCCAAGGATACGGAATGAATGTGCTTGCGTATAACCGCTCGCAAGATGAAAACTTTGCCAAAACAAGGCATTTTACCTATATGGATTTAAACTCGCTCTTGAAAAATTCCGATGTCGTAACGTTTCACCTGCCTCTTACAAAAGAAACTCATCACATTATTAATCAAAATAATATTCTTATGTTTAAAAAAGGCAGTTTTCTGATTAATGCCGGCCGGGGAGGGTTGATTGATACACAGGCTGTTGTGTTAGGGCTTGAAAAAGGGATACTTGCAGGGGTTGGGCTGGATGTGCTGGAGGGCGAAAATGAATTGCCCGAAGAAGTAGCGATGCTTAATATTCAGTCTCAAAATGCAGCCCAACTTAAGACGCTTTTGTATAACCATATACTTCTTAATCATCCCAAAGTATTAATTACTCCGCACAACGCATTTAACAGTATAGAAGCACTTACGAGAATTCTTGATGTTTCAGTCGAGAATATTAATAGTTTTTTACATGGAGCAGTGCAGAATCCAGTTTACAATAGCTTATGAAGATAGGTATAGACGCCAGGCTTTGGAACGAGACGGGAGTAGGGAGATACATCCGTAATCTTATAGAACAGCTTTTGATTTTAGATAAAAAGAATAATTATTATTTTTTTGTCTTACCCAAAGATGAGAAAAATATCAAATCTCAAATATCAAAAATCAAAAATAAATGGAAAATGGAAAATGGAAAATGGAAAATCGTCAGGGCGGACGTCAAGTGGCATACGATTAAGGAGCAGTTGGAATTTTCAAAAATTTTAAATAGGGAAAATTTGGATCTTATGCATTTTCCCTATTTCTCTGTTCCTATTTTGTACAACCGTCCGTTTATTGTTACGATTCACGATTTAATTATTGACCATTTTCCAACCGGGCAAGCTTCGACTTTATCATTTCCTATTTATAATTTAAAATTACTAGGTTATAAATTTATCATAAGGCAAGCGGCAAGAAAAGCTAAGAAAATTATCACGGTTTCCAATGCGACAAAAGAAGAAGTTGTTGATCATTTAGGAGTTGACGAAGATAAAGTTGTAGTAACTTATGAAGGCGTTGATCAAGAAATTATAAGTTCAAAATCTCAAATTACAAATAAAAATTTAACCCTTCGGCTTCGCTCAGGGCAAGAATTAAAAATTAAAAATTATTTCTTGTATGTGGGAAATGCTTATCCTCATAAAAATCTGGAGAGATTATTGAAAGCATTTAATTTATTTTGTCATCCTGAACTTGTTTCAGGATCTCAATTGAGCCGAGATTCTGACCTTCGTCAGAATGACACAAAACTGGTTTTAGTCGGGAAAGAGGACTATTTTTATAAGCGATTAAAAGAAAAAGTAAAAGAAATGGGACTTTCCGATGAAGTAATTTTTTTGCAAAATGTCAGCGATGAGGAATTATCAAGTTTATATCAAAATGCTTTAGCATTGATTATTCCGTCTCTGATGGAAGGATTCGGCTTGCCGGCTTTGGAGGCAATGGCTAATCACTGTTTTGTTTTAACATCCGATATTCCGGCCATCAAAGAAATCTGTCAAGACTCGGCAATTTACTTCGACCCTTATAACACAGAAAATATCGCAGAAAAAATGGAGGATGTTTGTTCTAATGGTTTAAATCAATGGAACAAAAAAATTGAAGATGGATTTTGTCTTTCAAAGAAGTTTTCCTGGGAAAAAATGGCAAGAGAGACATTAAAAATTTATGAAGAGGTGGTTAATTTATGAGAGTGGCGTTGGTTTATGACAGGGTAAACAAGTGGGGAGGGGCGGAAAGAGTTTTGTTGGCTCTTCATAAATTATTTCCTGACGCGCCGCTTTACACTTCGGTTTACGACAACAAAAAAGCGCTTTGGGCAAAAGTTTTCGATATTAGAACTTCATTTCTTCAAAAATTTCCGTTTTCTAAGCATCACGAGTTATACGCTTTATTAATGCCTATTGCATTTGAAAGTTTTTTCTCCCAAGGCGGATCCGCCTCTGGCGGAAATTTCGATGAGTATAATTTGGTAATTTCCGTAACATCGGAAGCGGCAAAAGGAATTATTACCAAGCCCAAAACAAAACATATTTGCTATTGCTTAACGCCGACTCGCTATTTGTGGAGCGGATATGATGAATATTTTAAGAATCCTGTTTTAAAATTTCTATCAAAGCCCGCTGTTTCTTATTTAAAATTCTGGGACAAAATTGCCGCGCAAAGACCGGATAGCTATATCGCGATTTCAAAAGAAGCAAAGAGAAGGATTAAAGAATATTATAATCGAGATTCAGAAGTAGTTTATCCGCCATTGATGTTTGAAGAAAACTTCGCTCGGCAACCGCGCGTTTCAGATGACGCTCGGCTGCAAAATTCCGAAAACCAACAATTAAATCCTGCCTCGCTAAATAAAATTCGGCGCCAAGCAGAAACACAGCCGAATTTTAGTTCATCTGAGAGCGGGTTGTCTCGCTATTTTCTTATTGTTTCTCGTTTAGTTCCTTATAAAAGGATAGATCTTGCGATTAAAACTTTTAACAAACTGGGTCTGTCTTTAAAGATTGTAGGAACAGGATCGGAACTTGCTAAATTAAAAGCTATGGCTAAAGGTAATATTGAATTTTTGGGTAACTTGACTGATGGTGAGTTAGTAAGTTATTATAGTGAATGTCGCGCCTTAATTTTTCCGGGCGTGGAAGATTTCGGGTTAACTATATTGGAAGCTCAAAGTTTTGGAAAACCGGTAATTGCTTTTAGGGGCGGAGGAGCGCAAGAAACAATAATTGATCCTTCGACAGGCTCAGGATCTGCGACCGGTATATTTTTTGACAAACAGACTGTTGAAAGTCTCGAGACAGCAATAGAACAATTTAATAATTTAACAATTAAACCGGGGGATTGTATAAGACAGGCGGAGAAATTTAGTTTCGAAACATTCAAAAAACAATTTATGAATGCTATTAACAATATAGATAGCAATTTAGCAATATAGTAATTTACGTTTATGAAGATTATAATCTTTGCCGGAGGAGTAGGCACGAGGCTTTGGCCGGTGTCCCGAAAAAATACCCCGAAGCAGTTTGAAAAGATCTACGGAGATTATTCAACACTGCAGCTTGCTGCTAAACGTCTTCAGCCGGATTTTTCCTGGGATGATTTATATGTTTCTACGGGAAAAGCATATGTTGATATAGTTGCTAAGCAGCTTCCTAAAATGCCCAAAGATCATATCATCGGAGAACCTGAAATGAGAGATGTTGGTCCGGCGGTAGGACTTATAGCAGGAATTCTAATGAAGGAAAGTCCGGATGAGCCAATGGCTATTCTCTGGAGTGATCATTTGGTGGCAGAAGAAGAACATTTTAGAAAAATTCTCCTTACAGCAGGAGAAGTTGTTACAGATGATCCTGGAAAAATTATCTTCGTCGGTCAAAAGCCGCGGTTTGCAAGCGTTAATTTAGGTTGGATTGATTACGGCGGCGAAGTATTTTCTAGAAATGATCTTTCATTCCGTGCATTCTTAGGGTTTAAATATAAGCCAGAGACGGAAACGGCGGAACAATATATCAAAAGCGGACATCATGCGTGGAATCTTGGTTATTTTGTAACAACTCCGCGATTTTTATGGAGCCGCTATAAGACTTCTGCTCCTGAAATATTTAATGGCCTTCAGAAAATTACAGAAAATTGGAAAACAGGTAATTTTTCAACAGTGCTTGAAGAAGTATATCCAACGCTTGAAAAAATCCATTTTGACAATGCAATTTTAGAAAAACTTGATCCATCAAGCGCCTTAGTAATTTCTGAAAATATTGGGTGGAGCGACATTGGAGCTTGGGAAGCGTTGAAAGAGGCATTGACAAACAGCGAGGAAGAAAATCTTGTTAAAGGCAATGTTATGCTTGAAGACTCAAGAGACTCTTTGGCATTTAATTATACTAATCAATTATGTGTGGGTATAGATTTGGATAAGCTGCTTGTAATAACTACTCCCGACGTAATATTGGTTTGTCCGAAAACGTCTGTGCCAAAAATAAAAAAGTTTGTTGAGAAGTTGGCAGGAACTCCCCACGAACATCTTACTTAATGAAGAATTTTAATCCTAGTTTTTTAAGCTATCGATTATGCCGTATATAGAAATTAAGAAAAGTCCACTGTATGAATTAATCAAAAGGGCAATAGATGTAGTTTTTGCATTTTTGCTTCTTCTGCTGTTTTTACCGGTACTTCTTATTGTTTCAGTAGCCATAGTTGTTGATTCTCCCGGTCCTATTCTTGCCGATACGCCGGAGAGGGTTGGTAAAAACGGCAAGCTTTTTAAAATGTATAAATTCAGGTCTATGATGCCAAACGCTCATGAAATTCTTCGTCAAAATCCTAAATTTGCAATGCTTCTCAACGAATACAAGAAAGGAAGTTATAAGCTCAAGAACGATCCTAGGGTTACACATGTTGGAAAATTCCTGCGTAAACATTCGCTTGATGAAGTGCCTCAATTTATAAATGTTTTAAAAGGAGAAATGAGTATAGTAGGACCCCGGGCATATTATCCCGATGAATTAAGAGAACAGCAGAAAAAATATCCAAACACACAAGAAAGCGTTAAAATAGTACTCTCGGTAAAACCTGGTATTACAGGTTTTTGGCAGGTTTCAGGCAGGAGCGAAATAAATTTTGATAAACGAATAGAAATGGATGCAGATTATGTTAGAGAAAGATCGATTTTATATGATTTGAATATTATCCTGAAAACTCCATGGGCAATGATCGCGGGTAAAGGGGCGTTATAAATTTATAAGTCCCTAATTTTTATTACTTTCTATTGACATGGTTAGGTATTTTTGGTTATGATTTAAGCTATGGAAGGTTTAGAAAAAATTGATTTATCTCCTGCTCATAGAAAAGATGCGGGAACTGGTGGAAGAAGATTTCTCTCAAAAAAGTTAGCGATAATTTTAGCTGTCGTACTGATTTTTGTAGGAATTTTAGTTTTTGCGGTATTTTTACCTGCCAGAAGAACCTATTCCTCAGCGCTTACGACTTATAAAGATGCTAAGAGTGCGTACGATGCCATAAAAAAGCAAAATGTAGGCTTAGCGAGCTCGCAAATTATTAAGACAAAACAGGATTTAACGGAAACTCAAAATGATTTTCATGCTCTGTCTTTTTTAAAATTTGTTCCGATCGCGAGCGGCTATTATAATGACGCGGATCATCTTATGAAGGCAGGTTTTGCTTCTTTGGATGCCGGTCAGGTGCTTGTAGATGCTGTTAAGCCTTACGAAGATGTTTTGGGATTAAAGGGTAAAGGAAGTTTTGTAATGGGTTCTGCCCAACAAAGGATTCAGACGGCGGTACTTACTATGGGTAAAATTACTCCGAGGATTGACGATGTAGCGAAGTATCTTTCGACGGCAAAATCCGAAATAGACCAAGTGGATCCTAATCATTACCCTGGATTTTTAGAGGGAGGCAAGATTAAAAACCAACTGACTCAAGTTAAATCTCTTGCGGATCAGGGTGTTACATTTATAAACCAGGCAAGACCTTTAATAAAAGTTTTGCCTGCTCTTTTAGGAGAGACAAGCGAGAAAAAGTATTTGGTGCTTTTCCAAAACGACAAAGAGTTAAGACCTACGGGAGGATTTATTACAGCATATGCTATTTTTAGAGTGGATAAAGGGAATATTTTTATAGAGTCATCGGATGATATATATAATTTAGATAACAGAGTTCCCTATAAGAAGACTGCTCCGGCGCCTATTTTAAAATATCTTACTAATGTTCCTAAGTTAAATCTCCGAGATACAAATCTTTCTCCGGACTTTATAGATTCGATGAAAACATTTAATTCATTATATAATACTATACCTGGCAGAACAAAGGTTGATGGAATAATAGCTTTGGATACAAATGTTCTTGTG
>JAJZOC010000029.1 GCA_021852095.1 bacterium
GCCGTAGTTGTATTAGATATTCTCTATCGTATTTTTCATATTATCACCGGCTTATGGACAGAAAATTAAAAACCGAAAAAGGTCAAATATTCGTGAGTCAACGATTATAATATTAGGTCATTCTTAGTGAGTCAATTCGCTTTTATCTCTTGTTCATAAAGACTGTGATATAATGTTGCCAGATACTAAACTCTCTGCTATACCCCTTTGCTTTCAAAATACAAATAAGTCATAATACCTAACGAAGCAATCGTTTTTTGTTATGTTTATACTGCTATAATAAGTTGATTACCGTTTTGAAAGCTACGGTCGCACGCCGCCATAGCTATGTTAGCGACGGGGCGTAGGTATATACTAATTTTGCAAAATGATTGCGGAGTGGTATAGAATCGTAAAGATTCCATAAAATTCCATGAACAAGTTTTATATAACAACAGCCATACCATACGTTAACGCGAAACCTCACATAGGGCACGCGTTGGAATTCGTGCAGGCAGATACTATCGCAAGATATAATAGGATTATCGGAAACGATGTGCTTTTTCTTTGCGGAGGGGATGAAAATGCTATTAAAAATGTTCAAGCCGCGGAAAAAGCAAAAAGACCAATTCAAGAATTTATAGACGAAAATACAAAGTGTTTTTATGATCTATCAAAAAAACTCAATGTTCAATTTACCGTTTGGCAAAAAGGAAGCGATTCTAAGCATCATTTGTCTTCTCAAAAACTTTGGGAACTGTGCGCCTTGGCAGGTAAAATTTATAAGAAAAGATATAAAGGGCTTTATTGCGTAGGGTGTGAGCTTTTTTACGAAAAAGAGGAGCTGGATCAAAATGGGGAATGTCTCGAACATCCGGGGAGAAAGCTGGAAGAAGTTGAAGAGGAAAATTATTTTTTTAAACTCTCGGACTACCAAAAACAGTTGAACGAGCTTATCGAAACCGACACGATTGCAATACTCCCTGCAAACAGAAAAAAGGAAATGTTGGCTTTTCTTAAACGGGGATTAAGAGACATAAGCGTATCCCGTTCTAATACGCGTGCTAAAAACTGGGGAGTTTCTGTGCCTGGAGATCCCGCGCAAAAAATGTATGTTTGGTTTGACGCTTTAAATATCTATCAAAGCGGAATAGGTTTTAATTGGGACATGGATAAATACAAAAAATGGTGGCCAGCAAACCTTCATGTAGTAGGAAAAGGAATTTTACGTTTCCACGCGATTTATTGGCCTGCGTTTCTTCTTGCGGCAGAACTTGAACTGCCGAAAAAAATATTTGTTCATGATTATCTAACTGTTAACGGACAAAAAATGTCAAAAACGATCGGAAATATTGTTGATCCTATACCTTTAATAAACAAATATGGAGCAGATGCCCTAAGATATTATCTTTTGGCAAAGGTTTCTCCGTTTTCCGACGGGGATTTTTCCGAAGAAAAATTAAAACAGGCTTATAACTCCGATTTGGCAAACGGGTTAGGGAATTTAGTTGCGAGAGTCGCAAAACTTTGCGAAAATTCAGGATTTGATTATCCAGAAAAAGAAAAACATGTATTTGTAAAAGATTCTCCCTTGGTAGAATATTTGGAAGAATTTCGGTTTGATGAGGCCTTGAAACTTATATGGTATGAGATTTCTTCTTTGGACCGTACAATACAAGATAAAACTCCTTGGAAACTAGCAGGTGAAGATTTACATGAAACGTTATTATTTTTAGTCGAAGAATTGCGAAGTATTAGCAACGAATTAAAGCCTTTTCTTCCCGAAACAGCGGAGAAAATAAAAGAACAATTTAAAGGACCGAAAATAATATCTCAAAAGCCCCTATTCCCAAGAATATATACACCTTAAAAAATAAAATTCGGTATAGCGTATAATACCCGGGCTTTAATTTTTTTAAGCAAATTAACCGAAAAATTAAAGACGAGTGGTATAAAAACGGAATTGTATATTGAAAAATTAAATTTTGGTGAATCCTGCACCACGATACAACCGGTAGAATTGTTGGATTGATTACGCTTCTGTTTCGTAGTACACTTATCTCAATGTTTGAGGATCACGGTGAAATGTTACCAATAAAAAATCCTCCTAATTTTTCAACAAGAAGGAGCTTTCTAAAAAAAGTCGCAGCAGCTGCTATTGGCGTTGCGGCAGGAGAACTTGGTGTTAAAATTTCTGCCGCTAGGACTAGAAAGGAAGAGAATATTTCTAAGACTGCGTTTCTTTCCGAAAAACCAGTTTCTCTGCCAACGCCGAAACCTACCTCTATTCCCGTGTTGGCTCAAATCAAAGAGCCGCAGAAAAAACCGAAGGTTTTTACTCAAGCACCTACGCCTACAGAAACGGTTTCTGTTTCCGGTCCTACGTTTGAATCATATCAAGATTTGATTTTTCCCGACTATACCCGTTGGCAAAAAGATGAAGCAGATAAAATGGTTACGAAACAAATCGAATACTACCAAAGCGAGCCTGAAAAAGATGAGAGAATTCTCCGCACCTTATCGTGGGTGAAGGATATACATGAGATCTCCGACAGTCTTGGTCTTAACCGCAGTTTTCCGCAAAAAATTATTGACGCTCTTATTTATGTCGAGAGCGGGGGAGATCCCACTGCAGAGACGGATGTAGCAGAGGGCTTGTGTCAGTTGTCGTATAAAGCAGTTGAATCTTTAAGAAAATTGCCGGATGCGCAAAAATATTTCGAAGAGAAAAAGACCGTTAATCTCTTAAAAGATCCCAAAGAAAATATTCGTCTTGCTTTGGGGTATCTAAAACGACTTTTGGATATTTATCCCGAGCCGTCAGTTGCATTATGGGCGTATCACTTGGGAGACGAGAATATGAACTTTGCGATTGAGACATATTGCAAAAAAGATTTGGGTATGGATCAAAAATTTGTTGATGATACGCTTTCATATTTTGACTTCAAAACCAACCAGACCGGAACGGCAAAACTTATTGCAATGAATCGGAACAAGACGGGAAGGATTAATTTCATTAATCTTGTCCGCTCGACCCATGTTGTTGATGCTTTAAAAGCAAGAAAAGCATTTGGTAATAAAACAAATCTGTATGTTCCCCGAATTGCTGCGGCGCATTTTCTCATGGAGGAATATGTTAAAAGACATGTTGCGGATAATACATTACCCAAAAACTTGAAAAATTAGCCATAGAGAAGGTTAAAATTCTTCTTTTTTATATATAAAGCGGCAATTGTTGCTTTTGATAAATTTGTGATATAAATATATTAGGATGCTATATTTTAGTAGTATCATTTAAGCCCCAAAAGAATAATACATGAAAACTGCCGAACTGCCCAAAGCTACTTCCCTTAAATCATTAACAGGGCTAGGAGTAATTGCCGCTTGGAATAAAGTATATCTCTACTATCGCTCAAAAAGCGACCCGCCGGACACATTTTATACTGCAATAAGCGATGATGGATTCTCTTTCGCAAAACAAAAAAAAAGCGTTTCTGTTAAAACCGGAACATATACAAAAGCCGATATAAAAACATGCAGAAATTTTTCAATTTCACAGCAGGATAAGTACTTTACCTGTACCTACGTTCGAAAAATTGCTAAGGGATCAGTGCTGGAACAGGCTTACTCGTCCGACTTATTATCCTTTGAATATGAAGGGAATATAGCAAACATCGAGAATCAAGGATTTATTGTTCCAAACTATCATTTTCAAGATCAACTTGTACTTTATTATGTGCAAAAAACTATACAGGTTGCTTATTCAACAGACTATATTCATTGGGAAAAAACAAATAAAGATCTTTTATCCGCGGAAAATGGGGAGATACATAATATCGGTTGCGTAGTGCCTACAGAGAAAGGATTGTTAATGATTTATCATACAAAAAACGATAATGGTTATGCGGCGCATATAGCCTTGTTTGACGCTAATGATCCAACACATATGCTTTGGAATCCCGAAGAGCCGATATGGATACAACCGAAAACATGGAAAAAAACAGCGTATCCTCTTGGAGTAGTCCTGTTTTGCGGAATGTTTCTTTCATATTGGCATATTGAAGGAGAAGGTATCTTTGTTTTTGTTTATGCATTGCATAAAATCTCCGATGGAGATCGTTCAAAAGATATTTCCCTTTGTCTTAATCGATCAGAGGAAAACCCAATTATTGTACCTAAAAGCCGCAATAGCTGGGAAGCGTTTAATACATTTAATCCTGCCGCGATATATGAAGATGGTAAGGTGCACATACTGTATAGAGCGCAAGGACATGATTATGTTTCTGTTATTGGATACGCAACAAGTGGTGACGGTATCCATATAAAAGAGAGATTAGATCAGCCGATTTATAGCCCGCGTGAATCTTTCGAATGGGTTGGAACCACAAAGCCTTCTGAGATTTCATACAAGTATGTTTCCGGAGGAGGATATGGAGGATGTGAAGACCCTCGTATAACAAAAATTAATAACAGGTTTTATCTTACTTATGTTGCATTTGATGGAATAAACCCGCCTCGTATCGCATTGACATCTATTACTTCCGAAGACTTTCTTACTAGACGTTGGCTTTGGGAAAGACCGGTTCTTATTTCTCCTCCCGGAGTTGTTGATAAAAGCGCCGTTATTTTTCCTGAAAAGATCAACGGAAAGTACGTTATAATGCATAGGATTTATCCGGATATCCTTATCGATTTTGTTGACAGCTTAGAGTTTGACGGAACTCATTGGCTTAATGGTCAGTATAAAATTTCTCCTCGTCCTGACAAATGGGACAGCCGAAAGATTGGAGCTGGAGCTCCGCCGATCAAAACAAAATATGGATGGCTTCTTCTATATCAGTCAGTTGGTGAGCAAGACAGTGGTAGATATAAAATAGGAGCTATGCTTTTGGATATTAAGGATCCAACAAAAGTGTTGTATCGTAGTCAATCTCCCATACTCGAACCGGAGGCTTCATATGAAAATAACGGTTTTAAACAAGGCGTGATTTATCCTTGCGGCGCGGTCGTTATCGGTAAAACGTTGTATATGTATTACGGAGGGGCTGATTCTTACGTTTGTGTTGCTACAGCCAACATAGATAAATTTTTAGACGAACTTAAGTTTTCTCAACTGGCAAGGTTAACAACGCCAATCGCTGAAAGAATTAAATTATGATAGAACTTACCAGAAATCGGGATAATCCGATTCTAAAACCTAATCCGATTAATGCATGGGAGGCAAAAGCGGTATACAACGGAAGCATTATAAAAGACATGGGATTATTTCGCATGGTATATCGCGCTCTCTCGGAAGAAACACTATATAACGGGTATCGTATGCAACTTTCAACAATTGGTTGTACAACAAGTTCTGATGGGATTCACTTTATAAAAAGAGAACAACTGATTACTCCTTCTGAAACCTGGGATAAATTCGGCTGTGAAGATCCTCGTATAACAAAGATTGACGGCGAGTATTTTATTTTTTACACGGCTCTTTCTGATTACCCTTTTCGTCCGGGAGGAATAAAAGTTGGGTTAGCGATTTTTTCCGATTTCACAAAGCCTTCCGAAAAGCACCTGATTACTCCGTTTAATGCAAAAG
Source organism: bacterium (assembly GCA_021852095.1). Classification (GTDB taxonomy): domain Bacteria; phylum Patescibacteriota; class Microgenomatia; order Levybacterales; family UBA12049; genus JAMCTM01. The sequence continues at coordinate 5,567 of JAJZOC010000029.1, forward strand.
CAATGGTTTTACTGCCCGAAAAGATTAATGGGAAATATGTTGCGCTTTTAACCGTTAATACGGATATTCCTCCTTCATATATTGCTATTGCATGGTTTGATAAGAAAGAAGATATATGGTCGCAAGTTTACTGGAACAACTGGTATCAGCATCTTTCTGAACATATTCTTCCATTATCCAGAATAAACTCAGATCAGATTGAAGTTGGCAGTGTACCCATTTTGACTGCAGAAGGCTGGCTTTTTGTCTATTCCCATATTAAACACTATAATGATGAATCCCATAGAACGTTTGGGGTTGAAGCGGTACTTCTTGATCGGGAAAACCCACAAAGGGTCATTGCTAGAACAGAGAAACCAATTCTTTTGCCCAAAGCTGATTATGAGGAGCATGGTCTTATCCCAAATATAGTATTTCCTTCAGGGGGAGTTGTGCAAGACAATACGCTTTCTGTTTATTATGGTGCGGCCGATACAACGTGTTGTCTTGCAACATGCAGTATATCCGAATTAATAAAAGAAATGAGGTTTTATTCTCCTGTTGCGTTAAAAACGGAAAGGCCTTTGTTATCTCCTATTCTTGAGCCAATCCCTTATCATAGTTGGGAGGCAAAAGCGGTTTTTAATCCGGGAGTAATACAAATTAAAAATACCATCTATCTTGTTTATCGAGCGATGGGCTTTGAGAATACTTCGGTATTAGGACACGCTATAAGTAAAAACGGTTTAACTATTGATAAAAGAGCTGAAATGCCAATTTATGTGCCAAGAGCGGCATTTGAAAATAAGAAAAAGCCAGGAGGAAATTCCGGCTGTGAAGATCCCCGCATAACCATGCTTAATGATAAGCTTTATATGTGTTATACGGCGTATGACGGCTTAAATGTTCCTCGTGTTGCCTTTACTTCAATTGTTACTGACTCATTTCTTAAGGGGGATTTTAATTGGGCAGACCCCGTTTTAATATCCCCGCCGGGAATAGACGATAAAGATGCGGCTATTTTTCCGGAAAAAATAAATGGAAAATTCGTTGTTATCCATAGAATTCAAGACAGTATTGTATTTGATAAAGTAGACACTCTTGATTTTGACGGCAAAACATGGCTTCGCAGCCTTTTCTATATTACTGCGCGGGAAGATTTCTGGGATAGCGAAAAAATAGGAATTTGCGCTCCGCCAATAAAAACAGATAAAGGCTGGTTTATTTTATATCATGGAGTAAGTAAATGGAGTCATGAGTATAGAGTAGGCGCAATGCTTTTAGATCTTGAAAATCCGGAACCATTTA
>JAJZOC010000010.1 GCA_021852095.1 bacterium
TCTTTCAAATTCCTTCTTGTTATTCCTATTTTTTCTTTGTCATTCCCGCGTATGCGGGAATCCAATTAAAGATAAGCGCTTATTGCTAATTAGATTCCCCTCTGCAGGGGAATGACACTTAAAAAAACTAAACAGTTACATACCATAACAACATTGACAACAAATTATAAATTTGCTAGATTATAATCCCAGAGACCAAAAAAATCTCTGGATTTTTTATGGACACAGAAAATGCGACAGAACAGATAAACGGCAAGTTTAAGGGCAAAGATATTTTATCTCTTGACCAATTTTCTTCAAAAGATATACAGATTCTTTTCTCCGCTGTTAAAAAAATGAAAAATATTGCTGTTAATTCTAAACCTTCAAAACTATTGCAGGGTAAAATAATAACTCTTCTTTTTTATGAACCCTCAAGCAGAACATTTGGCAGTTTTTCCGCCGCTGTCAAACGGCTTGGCGGACAAACCATCGCCGTTCAAGATCCCCAAAGAGTTTCATCTGTTGCCAAAGGGGAAACACTGGAAGATACAATAAGGGTTTTCGAATCCTACTGCGATGCGATCGTAATCCGTCATCCGGAAAAAGGTAAAGTTAAAGCCGCGGCAGACGCGGCTTTTTTTATACCTGTAATAAATGGGGGAGACGGAGTAGGGGAGCATCCAACGCAGGCATTATATGATCTGTACACAATCTATGAAAAATTTAAAACATTGGAAAATTTAACACTGCTTATTGCCGGAGATTTACTAAACGGCAGAACAGTCCACTCACTTCTTAAGGGACTTTCACTTTTTAAGCGCAATACTGTTTATCTTTTGTCTCCCAGCCAGCTTCGTCTCTCACGAGACGATTTTTTTACTTTTTCTAACAAAGGATTAAAATTAATTGAAATAGAAAGTACTAAAGATATTCCCAAAAACGCTCATGTATGGTACTGGACAAGGGTGCAAAAAGAACGATTTACAAATATGAAACTATACGAGAAAGTAAAAAACCGCTTTATCCTAACACCCCAACTTATCAAAGACTACGGTAATAAAAATATGATTCTCATGCATCCTCTGCCTAGAATCGAAGAGATAGCCAAAGACGTAGATACTGATCCAAGAGCCGTGTATCTGCGCTCGCAGATAAGAAACGGCATGTATGTTCGCATGGCGCTTTTGGCGCTTATTTTAGGCAAATCGGTTAAAAATAAAAGATGACAGGAACACTAATTCTAGAAGACGGGTCAAAATTTACAGGAACATCTTTCGGATTCCAAAAATCTTCGGCCGGAGAAGTTGTATTCTCAACAGGCATGGTTGGATATCCGGAAAGTTTAACTGATCCTTCCTATAAAGGGCAGATTCTAATTTTAACTTATCCCATTATCGGCAGCTACGGCGTACCGGATAAAAAATACTGGGAATCCGATGCCATCCAAGTTTCGGGTCTTGTTGTCTCAAACTACATCAATACTCCATCGCACTTTCAAAGTAAATTCAGTTTAGGTGATTGGCTAAAAAGAGAAAAAGTTCCCGCTCTGGAAATTACAGACACGCGGTTATTAACGCAAATAATAAGAACGAAGGGAACCATGCTTGGAAAAATTATCATAAAAAAAGATCTTGAATTTTATGATCCGAATAAAACCAATTTAGTTGCAGATGTTTCAACAAAAAAAATTTTAAGAGAAGGAACCGGCACGAAAACAGTAGTTCTCATAGACTGCGGTACAAAACTTAATATAAAAAGGAATCTTATTAAACGAGGACTTAAAGTAATCACGGTCCCCTGGAATTTTGATCTTTTTACAAATAAAGTTGAAAAGTTTGACGCTGTTGTTGTTTCTAACGGTCCAGGAGACCCGAAAATGGTTCAGGAAACAATTAACATTGTAAGAAAAATTTTAGATAAAAAAATTCCTTTATTGGGAATCTGTCTTGGACATCAGATTCTAACACTAGCAGGCGGCGGAAACACTTATAAGCTGAAGTTTGGTCACCGAAGTCAAAATCAGCCATGCATTCTGAAAGGATCGAAAAGATGTTTTTTAACAACGCAAAACCATAGTTTCGCTGTTAACAGAATACCAAATGGGTTTAAATCTTGGTTTGAAAACGCGAATGATGGCTCAAACGAAGGCATAATACATAAAAAGTATCCATTTATGTCTGTACAGTTTCATCCGGAATCAAATCCAGGACCGCAGGATGGCGAATGGATATTTGATTATTTCTTAAAAAGAATTTAGTCTTTATGCAAATAAAAAAAGTATTAATTTTGGGATCCGGAGCTCTAAAAATAGGCGAGGCAGGAGAGTTTGATTACTCCGGTTCCCAAGCAATAAAAGCCCTGAAAGAGGAAGGAATTAAGACAGTACTCGTAAATCCAAATATAGCAACTGTTCAAACTTCAGAATCTTTAGCGGATACTGTATATTTTCTGCCTGTTAATGACTATTTCGTCGGGAAAATAATAGAAAAAGAAAAACCAGATTCAATATTGCTGTCTTTTGGCGGACAAACTGCATTAAACTGCGGCATTGCCTTAACCAAACAGGGAATTATAAAAAAACACAACGTAAAAATTCTGGGGACGCCGATTAAGAGCGTAATATTAACCGAGGACAGAAAAAAATTTGCAAACCATCTTAAGAAGATAGGTATTATTACCCCGCTAAGCCACAGCACAAAAAGCATAAACGAGGCATTTAAAATAGCACAAAAGATAGGATTTCCGGTAATGATAAGGGCGGGATACGCGTTAGGAGGACAAGGAAGCGGTATTGCCCATAACCCACAAGAGCTTCAGAAAATAGCCCGAAGAGCGTTGGCATTTACACCCCAAATCTTGGTTGAACAATACCTACATCACTTTAAAGAAATAGAGTATGAAATAGTACGGGACAAATACGATAATTGCATAGCTGTTTGTAACATGGAAAATATGGATCCTCTAGGAATTCATACGGGCGATTCTATTGTTGTTGCCCCGAGCCAAACGCTGACAAATTATGAATATCATACTCTTAGAAGCATAGCCATAAAAATTGTTAGAAGCCTTAAGATAGTAGGGGAATGCAATGTGCAATTCGCCTTAAATCCTAAACCAAAAGATAATGAAATTGATTATTATGTTATCGAAGTAAACGCGCGCCTTTCAAGAAGTTCCGCTCTCGCATCAAAAGCAACAGGATATCCGTTAGCTTACATAGGCGCTAAACTGGCAATAGGCAAAGGTTTAACCGAATTAACAAATAAGGTTACGCAAAAAACTTCCGCCTGTTTTGAACCTGCCCTTGATTATATTGTGGTGAAAATCCCCAGATGGGATATAGAGAAATTTAGAGGGGCGGACGAAAAAATAGGCAGCAGCATGAAATCGGTCGGAGAAGTTATGGGCATAGGACGTAAATTTGAAGAAGCATACCAAAAAGCAATTCGCATGCTGGATTTAGATTTTGAAGGCGCAAGCAGTTCTTTACTTCTCAATAATGGCAAAACGATCACAGATCTTTTACAAACTCCAACACCCAAACGAATCTTTGCCATTGCCGATGCATTAAAAGATAACTTTCCCGTTTCCAGAATTTATAAATTAACAGGCATAGATCCGTGGTTCTTATACAGGATTAAAAATATTATAGATGCGGAAAAAAATATCCCTAGAAAATTACAAAAGCTTGAAAAACAACAATTAATAAATCTTAAACAGCTTGGCTTCTCCGACAAAAGAATAGGCGCTCTTATGGATACAACGGGGCTTAAAGTCAGAGAAAAAAGAAAAAAATACAATATTATTCCATCCGTAATGCAAATAGATACATTAGCCGGAGAATTCCCTGCTAAAACAAGTTATCTTTATCTAACTTATAACGGCGACCATAACGATATAAACCCTCTATATGAAAAAGGGGTAATAGTTTTAGGATCGGGACCATACAGAATAGGATCTTCTGTAGAATTTGATTGGACAAGCGTTAACACCGCTTTAAGTTTACGAAAATACAATAAAGAATCCATAATCATAAACTGTAATCCGGAAACAGTCTCAACAGATTACGACATATCAACAAGACTCTATTTTGAAGAATTAACCTTTGAAAGGATAACAGACATCTATGATTTCGAAAACCCGTTCGCTGTTATAGTTTCTGTCGGAGGACAAACACCAAATAATCGGGCTAAGGCTTTGAAAGCATACGGAACTAGGATATTAGGAACCGATCCTAAAGACATAGATAGAGCAGAGGATAGATCCAAATTCTCAAAGCTTTTAGACAAACTGCAAATCTCCCAACCGGCATGGAATAAATTTACAGATATTAATTCTGCCATGATTTTCTGCCGCAAAGTAGGATACCCCATACTTTTAAGACCTTCTTTTGTTCTTTCCGGAACCTTAATGAGAATATGTCATAATCAAGAAGAACTCGTACACTTCCTTCAGGACGCCACTAAAATTTCTAAAGATTATCCTATCACGGTATCCAAATTTATAGAGGAAGCAAAAGAAATCGAACTTGACGCAGTCGCCCAAAACGGCCAGGTAATGACGTTTGCCATATCCGAACATGTTGAAAACGCCGGAGTTCATTCGGGAGACGCTTCAATTATTTTTCCTCCGCAAAAAATTTACACTGAAACACAGAAAAAAATAGAAGAAATAGGAAAAAAACTGGCTAAAGAACTTAACATCACGGGCCCTTTTAATATTCAATTTCTGGCTAAGAATAACAACATCCAGGTTATAGAAATTAATCTACGCTCGTCAAGAACATTTCCATTTATTTCTAAAGTCTCGAAAATCAACTTTACCAAACTAGCCACTGATGCGTTTTTTAAAAACGCGAGAGAACAACACGTTAACAACAAAATAAACTTTGTCGCTGTTAAGGTTGCTCAATTTTCCTTTGCCAGACTAACAGGCGCAGATCCAATACTGCATGTTGAAATGAGTTCAACCGGAGAAGTTGCTTGCTTTGGTCAAGACACTGAAGAAGCTTTTCTAAAAGGTGAAATCGCCGTTGGCGGAAGGATACCTAAGAAAGGAATATTTATATCGCTTGGCGGAGATATAAATAAAATGCTGTTTCTGCCAAGCATAAAAAAGGCTGTCTCTCTAAGAATACCCATTTACGCAACGGAGAAGACAGCTCTTTTCCTAGCCAAGAACGGCATAAAAGCGAAAAGACTTTATAAAATCCACGAAAATAAATCACCCAATATATTAAAGTTTTTCCAAGACAGAAAAATAGATCTTGCTATTAATATTGTTGATGATAGCCTAAAAAAAGATTTAAACGATGACTTCGCGATAAGACGCTCCGCAACAGATCACAATATTCCCCTTTTTACGAAGCTGAAAAAAGGAGAACTTTTTATTGAGGCTATTACAACAAAAAGCCTAGATGATCTACAGATCAAATCATGGGATGAATACCTTACCCAACAATAAATGTGGTATACTTTTTAAATGATTAGAGATTCTGGACTTGCAGATTTACATGCACATTTAACTACCTCTATTCATCCCTCAATTTATTGGCGGATTGCCCACAGCCAGGGTTTTAAACTCCCAAAAAAGGATTATCATGAATTTTTAGAATATGTTACTCTTTCGATCAACAAGAAGACGACGATGAAAGAGTATTTTGACACTATCTATCATCCTTTGCTTAACAAATTAAGCTCCGGCACATACGCGGTCGAGGAGGGAACATACGAGGTAATAAGCGGAGCATACAGATCAAGCGGAATAAATTTAATTGAGTTAAGAAATAATCCAATGAAACATAATCATGAAGGACAAGAAGATTTGGATCATATAATAATGGCAATGCTAAGAGGAATGGAAAGAGCGCTTCTTGAGTATCCAAAGGTATCTGCCGGAATTATATTTTGCCTGGACAGACAGTTTACTTATGAAAAAAATAAGATAATTGTAGAAAAAGCTATTAAGTATAGAAAACGAGGAGTTATAGCCATAGATTTCGCCAATTATGATACGGGTATGTTTCATTTTAACGAATATTCGGATCTTATAGAGAAGGCAGTAAGGGAAGGTCTAAAAGTCGTAGCTCACTCGGGAGAAACAGACGATACCAATGATATGTGGGAAGCAATAGAATTTGTCAAACCTAAACGGATCGGTCATGGCATTAAAGCCGCTTACGATAAAAAACTTATGAAGGAGCTTGTCAAAAAAGAAATTGTCCTTGAAATTTGTCCCCTTTCCAATATCGCCACCAATGCCGTCGAAAACGTAGACGAACTTAGATTTATTATTAGAACATTTATAGAAAATAAGGTAAAATTTTGCATAAATACCGATTGGCCGGAGATCATTAAAAACGGAAAACTTGTTGAACAGTTCGAATTTTTGAATAAACATAAAATTTTAGATGAAGAAGAACTGAAAAGATACAACAGTATCGCCCTGACAAGTTCTTTTATTCCGGGAAAAAATCTCTCCGCCTACTTATAGTATATATAAATAGTATATATATAAATTATGTTTTATGCCTATTGCCTTTAACGTATCTCATGTCTCTTGTTTTATCTCCCTGCCTGCTGTCTCTATGTGTCAGTTCTTCCCGCATAAAGAAAAAGTCTAAAGTTCTAGATGGATGTTTTCTTACAAAGTTATAAACATTTATTAACACAATCTTCACCTCCTCTCATTTTTTTTCTATAGATTTTAGTAAGGAATAAGTTATAAATTTTT
>JAJZOC010000052.1 GCA_021852095.1 bacterium
GAAACAATGAAACAATTTGTAAAAAAAACACAAAGTATTCTTACTTTTGATAGCACTTACTTTAATCGGCGCTTTTTTCCGCTTTTATAATCTTAATTGGGACAAAGGTTTCATTTTTCACCCGGATGAAGAAAATATTGCCAACTCGGTTTCTCAAATTAAGCTTTTTAGCCAACTTAATCCCCATTTTTTTGCTTATGGAGGATTTTCAATTTATTTATATAAGATTTTCGCAGTTTTCATTTCTTTTTTAACAGGAAATAATAGTTGGCAATATAGTCTTTCAAAAATAATTTTAATCGGCAGATACTTCTCGGCGTTTTTTTCAACCCTAACAATCATTTTTATATATGCGCTTTCCGCAAAATTATTTAGTAGGCGCGTTGGTTTACTTGCCGCGTTTTTGTCGGCATTTACCGTGGGCTTTATTCAGCAAGCGCATTTCGCCACAACAGAGAGTCTATTGATAATGCTATCTGTTCTGTTGTGTTTTCTTTCATTGCGGCTTTTGGAAACTTCTGCATTAAAATACTATATTTACTGCGCAGTTATTTTGGGAATATCCATCGCAGTAAAAATTACAGGTCTTTCTTTTGCTGTTTTTCCATTCCTTGCCCATTTTTTATCTTTAAGATTAGGTCACAAAAATATTTTAAAGAGAGCAAACTATTTATTAATATTCATTGTTTTAACAGTAATAGTTTCTATATTTTTTTCTCCGTTTAGTATCTTAGACTGGAGAGATTTTATTGCATCACTTAAATACGAATCATCGGTTGCTACAGGGCTGATTAAAGTTTTTTATACACTGCAGTTTAAAGGTACAGATATTTATCTGTTTCAATTAAAAAATTTTTTCTGGCAGATGGGCATATTTTCGATTGTCGGCATTATCGGATTTATTTATTTAGTTTATAAAGCAATTATATTTAGGAATAAGCGATATTCTTTGTTCTTATCTTTTCCTCTCATATATTTTTTGTATGTGGGGTCATGGTACGCAAAATTCATCCGTTATATGGTGCCTGTTATACCATTTTTAATTATAACAGGAGTTTATATTTTGGACTTATTCTATAGAAGAAATAAAAAAGTTGGTTTATTTTTGATAATACTTATTTGTACATTAACATTATTTTGGGCAATGGCTTTCTTTTCAATTTACCAAAGACCTCAAACCAGAATAGAAGCTTCAAAATGGATATATAAAAATATTAAACCGGGAGCGCGGATTCTAACTGAGAAATGGGACTATATACTGCCAATTTCTCTTGGGAATGCTGTCCCTGCTATATATAATAATACTGCGTTTGACATGTACTCTCTGCAAGACAAACAGAAAGATAAAATGTTCGCAGAACAATTATCAAAAACGGATTATATAGTTTTATCCAGCCGCCGCGTCTACAAAACCCTTATGCGCCTTACAAAAGATTATCCATTTGCAAGCAGGTATTATAATATACTTTTTGCAGGAGATTTAGGTTTTAAGGAAGTTTCAGAATTTTCTTCCTATCCGTCTCTTTTTGGCATAACAATAAATGACGACGGGAGTGAGGAAACGTTTCAGGTTTTTGATCATCCCAAAGTAATTATTTTTAAAAATGAAAAGCACTTTTCGCAACACAAAATCAATAAAATTCTTAATATCTAAAACTCTGAGAACTAAAGTTAAATTTGCGTTTATCGATATTTTTTGTTAGAATACCAACACAAATGCTGAAACTTAAATCAATTATTCCTGCCGTTCTTGGCGGATTTTTCTTATTCTTGCTTTTCAGCACCCAAGCTTTAGCCGGCGGCGGACCTGTTTCATTTACAGTAGATCCCAATACATCTTTAAATCCCGGTGAAGAGTATGTTGTACATGCACAAGTTTATGCTAATGGACCATATCCTACCTACTGCAAGAATTGCTCTATCCATTTAGAACTGAAATTCCCTCAAGATGGTGACTATATTGCTCAAAGCAGTGACAGAACCGACAATAACGGAACTGTGTATGCCAAAGTTATATCGAGAGTGCCAGGAGAAAGAGTGATCTTGGCAACAGGTATAGAAACCCCTGACGGCGTTTCGATTACTTCCAATTCATACGCAGTATTAAATTACACAGGAACATCTGCGTGGGTTTCCCCGCAACCTACTAATACAGCGGTGTCTTCTGCTCCCGAGATGGTTTATCCCGTAGACGGTCAAACACTTGATTTAGAAGGGGCATATATGTTTAAAGTCAAGCCCATAGCAGGCGCTACGGGTTATTTGTTTGGTCTTTTTCAAGATGGAGTAATGACTTATGAAAATTATAGAGACACAGGAACTTTAAGTGCAAATGGTGAATTTGCCTTATGGCCAGATAACCCAGCACATGCTAAGTTCCATACAGGCGCGGTTACCGTAATGGTACGCGCGCTTGTTAATAATCAATGGACAGATGCTCGACAAATCACTATTTATTTAGAACCTCGAAATGGTCCTGTTACTGTACCAGCTGGTCAAGCATCTTCAATTTTGCCAGCTGTTATGCCGGTTTTGCCGACTATTGAACCTCAAACTAAAATTGTAGTAGTTACCGATGCTTCAGCGAGCGCCGCCTTGCAAAAGAAAATAAACAATCTCCAGAAAGAAGTAAATAAAACAAAGCAGAAACAAGCGGAAACTGAATCAAAGCTAAATTTAATTATTTCGTGGTTAAAGTCATTCTTCCACTCTTTTAAACTATAGTTCTTGTTTACTTACGCTGATAAATCTTATACGCTATTTTGTAGACAATGATGCCTATAAACGATTTATTAATTGTAGCAAGGTGGGAATTGATACTTTTTGTTATCGGCATTTTGTTTTTGCCTTTAACTTTTAAGCTATTTCCTATTTTTTTTGACAAGGGATATATTTTTGCGAAGATCTTGGGAATTGCAATTATCAGTTATGTGATTTTTGTCCTCGGAATAACGCATCTCCTCCCCTTTACGGGAACAACAATATTTTTAGTTGTGGGATTTTTTGCTGTAATAAATACTCTAATTCTAAAAAAATATTGGAAATCAATAATCGGACAATGTAACAACTGGACAATTATCGTTTCTTTTTTTGAAGAGTTATTATTTTTTCTAGTGTTACTATTTTGGTCATATGTTAGAGCACATCAGCCAGATATCCACGGGCTTGAGAAATTTATGGATTTTGGATTTTTAAATTCAATTCTCCGAAGCACTTATTTTCCTCCGAGAGACATATGGTTTACCCCCTTACCCATAAATTATTATTATTTTGGACATTTAACAACAGCTGTTTTAACAAAGATTTCCAATATTCCGTCTTTTATAACTTATAATCTTATGATTGCCACCCTTGCTGCATTTGCCTTTACAGAGGCTTTCTCTATAGGAATTAATTTATGGCTTTTACTGCTCGGAAGTAAAAAGATTGATGAAGTTTTCTACAGACAAGGAATTTTATGCGGTCTTTTGACAGGTTTTTTGGTTTCGTTCGGAGGCAACATTCATACTATATATTCTTTATTTTCAGGTTATTCAGCTGCTAATCCTGTGCCTTTTTGGCAAATGCCGTTTGCCCCTTCAAGCTTTCCAAATGCCTATTGGTACCCTGACGCTACCCGTTTTATTTATCATACAATTCATGAATTTCCTATTTATTCTTTTGTTGTTTCGGATCTTCACGGCCACGTCTTAGACATTCCTTTTGTCTTGTTAACCATAGCAGTGTTGATGTCAATAATTTTCAATTTTAATCTGCCAGCTGGCGGACAAGTTAAAAATTTTAAAAATAAAAATTCATTAAAAATTAATCCATTCGGCAAGCTCAGGATTAATGCTGAGCGGAGTCGAAGCATTAAAAATTTAAAATTTAAAATTCCGCTAATAAGTTTCTTATTAGCGGTAATGTATATGACAAATGCGTGGGACGGAGCGATTTATTTTGTTTTAGTTGCACTTATTTTTGTTTACTTAGAATTTATCAGAATTAAAAAAAACAAAATAGATAATACTACCAATAATCCAATACTACAAATACTGCCAATCAATAAAAAAATGCATAATTTCAAATATTTTTTATTAGATAATTGGATTATTGATTTGTTTATTGGGTTATTTGTTTATTTGCTTATTATTGGTGTAGGCTTTTTTCTTTTCTCTCTTCCATTTAATCTTTACTTCAAACCTTTTGTTTCCGGTATCGGCATTATTTGTGCTCCTTCTTTTTTAACTAATATAGGCAAAATAGGGCCTATTTTATTTGAGAAGAACTATTGTGAAAGATCGCCTCTTTGGCAACTTTTTATTCTATATGGATTTTTTTATTTTTGGGTAATCGGTTTTTTAATTTCTATTCGCAAAACAATAAAACAATTTAACAATTTAACAATTACCGACATTTTCGTTCTTATTCTAATTGCTCTGTCTACTTTTCTTATTATCCTTCCGGAATTAATTTATTTAAAAGATATCTACACAGACTATTTTAGAGCGAACACGATGTTCAAGCTTGTTTATCAGGCATTCATAATGCTCTCTATTTCTTCGGGCTATATCATCGTGAGATTAATATCGAATATTAAACGCCGTGCATTAAATATTGTTAGGTTTTTATTTTTGATTTTCGCATTTTGTCTTTTGGTTTTAGTTTTTATCTATCCTTATTTTGCTATTAATTCCTACTACGGCAATCTTAAAACCTATCATGGTTTAGACGGGATATCCTATCTTAAAGAGTTATATCCAACGGATTACAAAGCGATACAATGGTTAAACGCGCATGTTAAAGGTCAGCCTGTAATACTGGAAGCGCAAGGAGATTCATACACAGATTACGCCAGGGTTTCGGCTAATACCGGACTCCCTACAGTTCTTGGCTGGACTGTGCATGAATGGCTATGGAGAGGAACATATGCTGTTCCGGCGGCAAGAATACCAGACGTAGAAATTTTATATGAATCACCGAATCTAGAGATAACAAGAGCTCTTATTAGGAAATATAACATAAGATACGTTTTTATAGGAGATCTCGAACGGCAAAAATATCCAAATCTAAACATTAATAAATTTAATCAATTAGGTAAAATAGTTTTTCAAATGGGCAAAACAAAAATCTACAAAATTTCCTTCTAATGCATTGTTTTAGTGATTTAAAACATGAAAACATTTATTTTTCTGCGGTTAATTTATTTCCCGTTTCTCTAACAGCGATTCTAGAAATCTGCAATAGATTTTTATTTAGATAGGTCTTTACTTCGTTTTTATGATGCTCGATAAGATGTCTTAGTAACCAGGACAAAGCTTTTGTTATTAATATATTTTTCTCAAACTTTAGTTTATCTATTGTTTCAAAAGAGAGATTTGCAAGTTCTTTGTTGTCTGATTGCAATACAGGAAACGTTAACAAAACCAAACTTGCCCTTTTATGAGACATATTTTGATTTTTATACAGACGTCTTATCAATTTATGCCATTCATCTTTTTTTGCCGATATGTCTTTGTATGAGAAAACCGACTGACATAAAGAATCAATTTCCTCCCAACCTTGCAAAGTTTCTAACCAAGATTCCAGCAAAATGGGGTTAATATCTTTTCTAAGATTCGGCATATACTGCAAAATTTGTCCTGCAATCTTTCGTTCTTCAAGCGATTGTCCTTTATATAAAGAGTCAAGAAGATTCAACAAGTTAGTCAAATTAATATTTTTATTTGTTTCTGTCCATGTTTGTGCTATTTTCCTTTGTTGGGGGACAGACAAACCCCAGATGGGATGGGGACTACCTGAATAATTGTTTTCCTTAAAAATTGGTTTATCTCTGTTGCTGATTTTTTTTATTTCCGTTAACAATGTTTTGTGGTGTCTGTTCATTTTGCAAATGTAGAACTGTTTATTTTTTATCTTCTTGTTTAAATGATTTAAAACACGATATCAACATTAGAAGGCTTTGTGTCTTTTATTTTTTGAGTTTTTCACTTCGTTATGAAGATATCTCCATGCGCCGCCGCCTTTAGAAGATTTTGCAGGAATAGAAAGCAATTTGTCCGCCATATTTTCAAAAAAATCTTCCAGTTTTTCCTCTTTGGCTATTCCCCCAAGTATTTTTTTATATCCGTCTTTGCCATAATTAAGACACAAGCTAACTTTTCTAATAGTTGCAAGACTTACCCTTAGGAGATCTCTTATTTCTCTATACTGGTAATTCTTCATTAGGAGAAAAGCTATGGCGAGTCTTTTGGCTAACATTATTTTCTCTTCGGGAGAAAATAAATCATCCGCAAGATCTTCTGCGTCTTTGTCATTTTTGACCTTGATTAAAGATTTTATAAAGACTTCAAAAATTCTATCAGCGATATTTTTAGATATTGGATATTTTGAAACTTGCGTCATACCTTAATAATATCTGTTTCAGTGATTTAAATCAATAGAACAAATAGTAGACATTCAGAGGAATTACTAGCTGAAAGCTGGACAACACAAAAATCAATCTACAGCAAATTTTGTGCCAGACTTAGTAAAAAGAATTTTTCTTTCAGATTTTGCCGCAGTTACATATATTTTCCGTAGTTGTATTAGATATTCTCTATCGTATTTTTCATATTATCACCGGCTTATGGACAGAAAATTAAAAACCGAAAAAGGTCAAATATTCGTGAGTCAACGATTATAATATTAGGTCATTCTTAG
>JAJZOC010000007.1 GCA_021852095.1 bacterium
TCTTTTCTGGCGCTTAAGATTTCTTATGCCAATGCTATAGCTAAGCTTTCCGAGATTATCGGCGCAGACGGACTTAAAGTTCTTGAAGGAATAGGAATGGACACAAGAATCGGCAATAAATTTTTGGAGCCGGGGCCAGGATACGGCGGCAGCTGTTTTCCTAAAGATGTAAAAGCGCTTATTTCAATTGCTAAAGATTATGATTATGATTTCGGGCTTTTGACAGAAGCAGAACAGGTAAACTCTCAAACAAAAAGAGATATAGTCAGAAAAGTCAGAAAGAAAATCCCCGATCTAAGGGGTAAAAAAGTCGGGATTTTGGGTCTTGCCTTTAAGCCAAACACGGATGACATGAGAGATGCTCCGGCAATTGATATTATTGAGCTTTTGCAAAAAGACGGCGCAAAAATAAAAGCCTATGATCCGCAAGCTCAAGAAACAGCAAAGAAAGTTTTGCATGATGTTGTATACGCGAAAGATCCTTACGGCGCCGTTGACGGAGCAGACATAATGATTGTTATTACGCATTGGAATGAATTTAGACAGCTTGATCTTGATAAAATAAAATCTTTGATGAAATCTCCTTTTATTGTAGACGCAAGGAACATTTTTGATTCCGACAAAGCAAGGTCATTGGGTTTTAATTATAGCGGCGTTGGAAGATGAAGAAAATTTTAATCACAGGCATATCCGGATTTGCCGGATCTTATCTTGCAGAGGATCTTCTTAAAAACTCAGATAACAGCATAAGCGGCACGTATTTAACAGAGGACAGCTTACGTAATATAGATACTATAAGGGATAGATTAATTCTTAAAAAGGTAAACCTTTTAGATAAAGATGCTGTTTTTGAGTTAATTCAAGAGAGCAAACCCGATTTTGTTTTTCATTTAGCCGCATTAAGTTCGCCATCATATAGCTTTAGTAATCCTTCGGAAGTAATTACCAATAATATAAACGCGGAGATTAATCTTCTTGAGGCTTTAAAACAGACAGGTTTAATAGAGACCGGAATTTTAATTGTTTCATCTGCAGATATCTACGGGATGGTTACTGAAAGTGAATTGCCTATTACCGAGAAATCGGAATTAAAACCGGCCAATCCCTATTCCGTGTCTAAACTATCCCAGGATTTTTTGGGACTTTCATACTTTTTATCTTACGGCATGAAAATAATAAGAGTTAGACCGTTTAATCACATAGGACCAAGACAATCTCCGAGCTTTGTGGTTTCTGCAATTTGTAAAAAAATAGCCGAGATAGAACAGAAAAAAATAGAACCTATACTTTACGTTGGAAATACTAATGCCAAAAGAGATTTTACCGATGTTCGGGATATGGTTAGGGCATACGGTTTAATCATGGAAAAAGGAAAAATCGGCGATGTTTACAACATAGGCTCGGATAAATCATATAAGATTTCCGATATTGTAAATATGTTAGTATCATTTTCTGGAAAGTCAATTGTTATAAAGACGGATCCTAAACTTTTAAGACCGGCTGACTCTCCAGAGCTTTTGGGAGACAGCCGGAAAATGAAAGATTTAACTGCCTGGAAACCGGAGATACCCATTGAAAAAAGTCTTAAAGATACTCTGGATTATTGGAGAAAAATCGTATAAAATATATTTATGAAGAAAGCCTTAATTACAGGCGTTACGGGACAAGACGGTTCGTATTTGGCAGAGCTTCTTTTATCAAAAGGCTATAAAGTATACGGACTAACCAGAAGAACAAGCACTGTTAACAATGAAAGAATAAAGCATATCGAAGACAAGATAGAACTTATACAAGGTGATTTATTAGATCAAAGTTCTTTGTCGTCCGCTCTCTTGGAAACAGAACCGGATGAAGTATACAATTTAGCCGCGCAGTCATTTGTAAAAACATCATGGAATCAACCGGTTTTAACAGGAGAATTTACGGCATTAGGGGTTACAAGAATGCTCGAGGCAATAAGAGCTGTTAATCGTAAAATCAGATTTTATCAGGCTTCCAGTTCGGAAATGTTTGGCAAGGTTACAGAAACTCCGCAAAAAGAAACTACCCGTTTTTACCCGAGAAGTCCTTATGGTGTTGCGAAAGTTTATGGACATTATATAACTGTTAATTACAGAGAAAGCTATAATTTATTTGCGTGTTCAGGAATTCTTTTTAACCATGAATCGCCCAGGCGGGGACTTGAATTTGTTACCAGAAAAATCAGTCATGCCGCGGCAATGATCAGTCTTGGCAGACAGAAAAAATTAGAACTTGGTTCTCTTGAGCCGAAAAGAGATTGGGGATTCGCCGGCGATTATGTAGAAGCTATGTGGCTTATGCTTCAACAGGAAAAGCCTGATGATTATGTAATTGCAACCGGAGAAAATCACTCTGTTAAAGAATTTGTTGAACTTGCATTTGGCGAAATTGGCATAAAAAATTGGGAAAAGTATGTTGCAAGCGGTAAAAAGGAACATATGAGGCCTGCGGAGGTTGATTATTTGGTGGGAGATGCCAGCAAGGCTAGAAAAGTTTTGGGCTGGTGCCCGAAGACGAGCTTTAAAGAGCTGGTGCAAATGATGGTAAAGGCAGATTTGGAACTTTTGAAAAATTCATAATGTATGCAAACTGTTTTAGTTGCCGGAGGTGCAGGTTTTATAGGTTCTCATTTATGCAAGGCATTAGCGGAAGACTATAATATTATCTGCGTAGATAATCTTATAACAGGAGACAAAAAGAACATCGAAGAGTTATTGTCAAATCATAACTTTCAATTTATAGAAGAAGACATAACAAAACTAAATTCAGAATTCAGAATTCAGAATTCAAAATTAGATTACATTTTTCATTTGGCAAGTCCTGCTTCTCCCAATGCAAAAAGCCCGAGAAGTTACATAAATTATCCCATAGAGACTCTGCTTGTTAATTCTGTCGGAACTTATAATCTTTTGGAACTTGCTCAAAAAACAAAGGCAAGGTTTTTATACGCTTCATCATCCGAAGTATACGGCGATCCATCCATATCTCCTCAAAGAGAAGATTATTTTGGCAATGTAAATCCGAATGGGCCAAGATCCGTATATGATGAAGCAAAACGTTTTGGCGAAGCAATGGTTATGGCATTTGTTAGGAAATTTAATCTGGACGCTAGAATCGTTCGCATTTTTAATACTTATGGTCCCAGTATGCAAAAAGACGACGGACGGGTTATTTCTAATTTTATTAATCAGGCGTTGGAAGGCAGGCAAATTACAATATACGGAGACGGAAGTCAGACAAGGAGTTTTTGTTATATAGACGATATGGTTTTGGGTCTTAAAAAAGCTATCTTTAAAGAAGGATTAAAAGGAGAAGTGGTAAATCTTGGTAATCCAAGCGAAAAGACAATAAAAGAAACTGCTTTAATGGTTAAGGATATGCTTAAGTCGGCTTCGGAAATTGTTTATCATGAGCTTCCGGAAGATGATCCGAAACGGAGAAACCCCGACATAGAAAAAGCAAAAAGACTTTTGGATTGGGAACCTCAAGTGTCATTTGATAAAGGATTGGCAGAAACTATTTCTTATTTTAAATCGTTATGAAAAAAGCAGTCATAATAATTCCAACCTATAACGAAAAAGGCAACATCGAGCGCTTAATAAAAATTCTTGAAAACGAGGTGTTTCCAAAGATCAAAAACTACGAGATGCAAATTTTAATTGCAGATGATAATTCTCCGGACGGTACAGGGAAGCTCGTAAAAGATCTTATGAAGCAATATAAAAATCTTTACATTAACCAGGGGGAAAAACAGGGTCTTGGCGCAGCTTATATACGGGCAATGACTTACTCAATAGAAAAACTTGATGCAGAGGTTATGTTTGAGATGGATGCGGATTTTTTCCATGATCCATACAGAATTCCCGCATTTTTAAAAAAGATAGACGCAGGATATGATTTTGTGGTGGGCACACGTTATAGCGAAGGAGGCTCAATCCCTAAAAATTGGGCATTCAACAGAAAGTTTTTGTCGGTTCTTGGTAATTTTATAATAAGACTCGTTTTTACACGTCCTGGTATTCATGATTGGACAGGCGGATATAGAGCTATCAGAAAAGAAGTTTTTTTGAAAGAAAAGGACAAGCTCAATGTATTTAAAGGATATCGTTTCCAAGTGGGATTTTTACATAAGGCCGTGCAAGACGGATTTAAAATAGCAGAAGTTCCTTTTGTTGCGGTAGACAGAACAATGGGAAGATCTAAAATGGCACGAGGAGATACGATTGTAGATACATTGGAATATGTCTTTTACGCACGATTTTTAGAACTTGAGCGATTTTTTAAGTTCTTAATAGTTGGAGGATTTGGTTTTATAATTAATGCTCTTGTCTTAAGGATTTTGGTAGCGGTATTTCATTGGGATCCGTCTCCTGCTAATCTTATCGGAGCGGCTCTTGCCATATTTTCAAACTATAACTTAAATAATATCTGGACATTTGCAGAACATAGAATACGAACGGTTTCCTCTTATCTTTATAAAATGCTCCAGTTTTATGCGACTTCCGCTTTCGGAGTAATAGTTATTCAAACGGGCGTTATTTTTCTAGGCGACCATTTTTTCGGGAAAAAATTTTATTTTATCTACTTTCTTATAGGTACGGCTTTTCTGTTAGTCTGGAATTTTATTATGTATAGTTTGGTAATTTGGAAAAAGCCCCGATGAAGAAAAATTTTAAATTTTCAATTTTCAATTTTCAATTATTTTTAATCACTGCTATTTTGATTCTTGCCGCATTTCTAAGGCTTTACAGAATCCAAGACTATATGACTTTTTTGGGAGATGAAGGCCGCGATGTTTTAGTTGTCTATAACATTCTTCATGGTCATTTTACTCTTCTTGGTCCGACGGCATCGGTTGGAGGATTCTTCTTAGGCCCTATTTATTATTATTTTATGACCCCTTTTCTTTTCCTTTTTGGCTACAATCCGGTTGGTCCGGCTGTTATGGTGGCTTTGTTTGGCATAGCAACGGTTTGGTTAGTATATAAAGTTGGAACTGAATTCTTCGGAAAAAGGGGAGGCATTATAGCATCTTTTCTTTATAGTATATCTCCTATGGTTATTGTTCATTCCAGATTTTCCTGGAACCCAAACCTTGTACCGTTTTTTTCTCTTCTTTGCTTATATTTAATCTATAAAGCTCGTCTTGGGAAAATTTTTCTGCTCTCTGGATTCTTGTTCGGGATACTTATGCAGCTTCATTATCTGTCGGTATTTTTAGGCGTGATAATTGTTTTATATATGTTATTTGCTGAATTTTTACAAGCGGAGGGTTTTACAATAAAGGTTAAGAATCTATTGCAAAAATATCTGCTATTTCTGGGAGGGTTTATTATTGGCTGGTCGCCTTTTTTGGCATTTGAAGTTAGGCATGGATTTTTAAATATCCGAAACATCTTTTATTTCGTGTTTCATTCAGGAGACACAGGGGGAAACGGAAGATTTTTGCAAATAATATCCGATGTGTTCTTCAGGTTATTTGCCAGACTTCTGACTAATTTTCCTTCTTCGGAACAAATATCAGCCGGAATTTATAAGAATGTTTCTCTGTGGCATGCCGCTACGCTTTTATTAGCCATAGTGAGTATTTTAATTCTGGTATATAAGGCCGTAAAGTCTTTCCATAGTGATAAAAAAGTTTTTAAACAAATAAGTCTTCTGTTGTTTTGGCTCTTTTTTGGAGTTTTGCTTTTTGGTTTCTACAAAAAACCTATTTATGATTATTACTTTGAATTTATGTTTCCTCTGCCGTTTTTGATTGTAGGCGGAGCCATCAGCGAGGTGCAGAAAGCAGTTGGAAAATATTCAAAAGCGGTAAGGCTTACGTCGTTAGCTGTAATTGCGGTTATTATACTATCTCTTACATGGATTAATATTAAGAGCGCGCCGTTTTTGTCCGAACCCAACAGACAGCTTTATCAGATGGAAACAATATCTAAATTTGTCTTTAATAAAACAGAAGGCAAGCCGTTTAATTTTGCTTTGATAACCGGCAGTAATTCAGATTTTGCCTATCGTTACTTTTTTACCCTTTGGGGCAGGCCTCCTGTAACAATCGAGAACTTTGCGCAAGATCCAAACAGAAAAACAGTAACGAACCAATTATTAGTTGTTTGCGAAAGTCTTCCCTGCCATCCTTTGGGAAATTCTTTGTGGGAGATTGCAGGCTTTGGCAGGGCAGAGATTGTTGGGGAATGGAATGTTTCAGTCGTCAAGGTCTATAAGCTTATCCACTATCAAGGTAAATAATCTCTATTGCCGTTTTAAGTTACGATTAGCTTGATTTGGCGACCCGTTCACCGTTAATAACCGTTAACCGCTTGCTTTTTCAGTATTTATCTTCTATACCACTCCGCTTTGAATTTGCAACTTTTTGGTCGCACGCCGCCATAGCTATGTTAGCGACGGGGCGTATATACCTACCGAAGCTTTCAAAATTGGAATTAGATTGATTTTTCAATCTAAAATAGACATAAATCCAAAGCTACGTTAGGCATTGTATATGAGTATATTTACATTTTGAAAGCAGAGGGGTATACTCTGGTATTGATGGAAGAAAAATCAGCTCACGAACAAGTTGCGGCTAAAGAAACAAGAGACGAACATGGCCATTTTATCCACGTTGAGCAAAG